>JAQXDG010000156.1 GCA_029251505.1 Glaciecola sp.
AACATTATTTTTAGTTATCTAAAACTTATGCTCATATCTATTAATAATTAAAAAGTAACAACGGTTCCGATAGAGAACGTACTGTTATCTTCTGCGACACTAGAGACTGAATTTTCCGATTCCGTGTTGTTATATTCTGCCACCAAAATGACCCCAGGACGAACTGTACGGAAATAACCTAACGCAAAGTTTTTATGCGTCGTTGTACCTGCAGCAGTATTCGCGGTATCTAGATTTTCTGTTTCACCGGAGGAGATGACAAAACGATTATCACCCATCGTGTAAGAAGCTTGTACTAACATGCCTTCGGATTCGTTTGATTCTGCACCAACAACATGGTCAAGCCCAGCTACATGTCCTAAACCTTCTGATGAATAACCGGATGCCGTCAGTGATATCCCTGAGAATTTCACATTAAGACCATAACCGACACCAGATTGGTCTTGGCTAATCCCTGCGACTTCACTTGATTGTGATACGCCATTTACCCAAGCTTTAACCGCTGCACTATCAAGATTTACAGCATATGACGCTTCAAATTCCATTCGCGGTGTATCTTCTGAAGAACCAGCGGCTGCTTTATTTGGATCCATGATCCCAACAGCAAAATTAAAACCATTCATATCTTTAGAGCGGTAAGTAATTTGGGCCTTAGGGAACGGATATACATAACCGGTAGAAATATTACCAAAAGAAACATTACCACCATCAACTAAACCGAAGGTATCAGAGGTTTGACCATAACCTAATAACAACTCATCACCGAGGATATTGGTGCGGTTAAATAAACCAAAGTCTTTGCCTAGTGTGACTGAACCCCAGTCTCCAGACAACACAGCATAAAACTGACGCACATCAATTAATGAGTTTGTACCTAGTGCGGTTGCACCTCGGTTCAAATCGGTATCGTTAACACTGACCCAAAAAGAAGAACGCACTTCGATCTTCATATCGTCTAACTGTTTGCCGTAACCGAAACCAATGTTATTGGGTAAAAATCCCATTTTGACTCGAGATTGATCACGCTCCGATACTGCGCCAAGGGCGTCAGTCGCTTCGATGTTACTGTTGACATAAAATATATTGATCAAGCCATCTGCTGAAAAAGTCGTGCCATCATTATTATAAATTTCGACAGCCGCTTGTGTAGCAAATGAACTAGCTAAAATTGCAGTAGCAAGTAAACTTTTAGTAAAAGTGTGTTTCATAATTGCATCCTAATGTGTGTTTTATGTTATTGAAATGACACAATACTGTGAACGGACGGTTTTATTAATTCCACAATCTACTGATTTGTAACGTTAATTGGACATAGACTTGGTACGTAACACTTTAGGATGAAGAAAATAACACTCAAGTGCTAATCCTGGGATAATTGCCCTTCCAAAATTTTAGGGAAGCGGTTAAATAACTCACTCTTAAGGTTGATTTGAGCAGCAGAATCATATGCCTCGCAGACATTGTTTAGGGCTAGTTCATGAATAATACGCGCAGGGCTCGGTGATAAAAATACGACACGGTCACCTAAATATAATGCTTCATTTAGATCATGGGTGACAAATATAATCGTGCTTTTGTGGATCTTCGCTAGACTGATTAATAACTCGCGACATTGCATAGCCGTTGGCGCATCTAACGACACAAAAGGCTCATCTAATAATAAGATCTGAGGCTCAATAACGAATGCACGAGCAATACTTGCACGGCGCTGCATACCGCCAGACAGATGATTGGGGTAGCTATTAGCTTGAGCTGCTAAACCCACCGCGTCTAGTATCGCGGTAATTTTTACCGGATCATCATTGGGCATGACTAATGCGATATTTTCATACAGTGTCAGCCAAGGCATTAAACGCGGCTCTTGAAATATATAACCGATAGTGGGAGAGGGAGTCGTAAATTGCAACATAATATTGCCACTAACGTTACCATTTACATCATCATTGTTCGTATTAATTATCCCTGCCACGGCATTTAATAATGTTGTTTTACCACAGCCAGAAGGGCCAACAATACAGACACACTCGTTAGGTTTAATATCCAATGCAATATCGGCAATAATACGTTCACTTGCTTTGGTCGTACTATTTTCATTTTGCACATTGTATGCTAATTGATTAATGTGAATACTCAAGGCACTCATCTTAACGACCTCTTTGAATACGGGCATCAAACGGGGTGAAACATACCCATTCAATCATGAACACGACCGCAATAAACGCCATGGTGTACGCTAAAATACCAGCAATATCAAAAAATTGAAACATACTATGCAACGCAAAACCAACGCCATCACTGCGTCCGAGTAATTCGACGACGAGGACGATTTTCCATATCAATGAAAGACCGTTGCGAGCTGCTGCTAAGAAAAATGGGTAGAGTTGCGGTAGATATATTTTGCGCATAAAGCGCCACCAAGGGATGTTATAAACCTGGGCGACTTGGGCTAATTTCGGATCAGTGGTACGTGCACCTTCGCGCAACATAACCGCGACAGTAGGGATCTTGTTGATGACCACGGCGGTAATCGCCGCCGCTTCGACCAACCCGATCCAGATATAGGATAAAATGATGACCACTAACGCAGGCACATTTAATAAAATAATTAAGAAGCTATCACTGAGATGGTTAAACCATGCACGTGCGCCCATTGCAATTCCAAAGATACTGCCAAGCAACATAGCTAAGATAAAACTAATCGCAACTCGAGTTACCGTTATTGCAACGTTTATGATTAAGTCACCAGATACACTATGATAATACAGGGCAGATAATGTTTGTGTAAAAGAGGGAAAATCAGGTTGAGCCAACATAAAGGCTAATGTTTGCCAAATAACCAAAAACAGCACAAACATACTGAATTTTATCAATGTTGCCGTTCGTGCGGCACGAGATGACGCCGATGCGCCAGCTACTGCTGAGATTGCCATATTCGCAACGCATCAGACCAATATATATTGGCATTGAACTCGGTGGTCGTACCCATCAATTCTTGACCGCCAACCTCTGCAAAAACAGCAAAAAGTTGTTGTGTTGCCGCAATTTCTTGAATCGTGAATTGTGTTAATAATGTATCAGGGTAATTGTTTTGCAAGGAAGTAAAAACCTGTTCATTTTCAGCTTTGGTTAAATCACGTATACGCACCCATTCTGCAGCCTGGCTTGTGAGGATCGCTTTGGCTGAAAATGATGCGTTTACAAATGCTGTAATTAATGATGATTGGTTTTTCGCCCAATGCTCATCAAATACCCACCCCAACAACGGCACATCAGCATGTATTTTTAAACTCTTCAACATGGTGGTCACTGGGAGAGTTAAACTAAAGCCAGCAGCATCTAAACGGGCATTATAATGCCAAAAATTGATACTAGCATCTAATTCATTGTTCATCATAAAACGGTTAAGTAAGGGGGGCGCCGCAAATTTAGGTGTGAAATGAGCGAATAAATCAAGCTCTTGTTGTTTTGCGTACGCTTGTAATAATAACCAGTTTTTATCAACTGAACCGCCAGCGACACCAATACTATTATCATTTTGTTGTAACAATTGCGTAAAGGATTGTTCTTCACTTGTATACACACCACCTGAAGCTTTGGTGGTAGGCATAATCACATACGGTTTACCTTGCCCACGTTGGCGGCTCACCCAAAACAAATCGGTCATGATGACATCCACTGCGCCACTTTGCAGAGCAACGGCGGAGGCATTTTTACTGGCAAAAGGATGTACGGATAATCTAAATCCACGTTGAGTGTCCAATTGATGATGAATAATGGTATCCATCTCCCAATTGATGGTGCCAAATTGTAATACGCCCACTCTAAGAATGGGTAAATCTGAAATAGATTGCTGTGCAGGGTCTGCTGAAGTGTTGGCATTGTTTGGCAATGCAATTACCGCACTAGTCCAAAATACAGCACATAATATACCCAGCAAACTCACCTGACGGGCCATAGACACTAACTTGCATATCGAAAGTTTCATCCATTTTCCCTAGAAGTTAACGGTCACACCGACTTTAACATTGCGTGGTTGACCGCCAAAGAAACGATACGTACCGAATGCATAATCCGCTCGTGATGCATACGCTTCATCTGTTAGGTTATCAATATTAGCCGTTAGTGTTAACGTATCATTCATGCGATAGTTGGTACGCAAATGCACTAAATCATGACCGTCATATTGGTGTTCGTTAGCAGGCTCTAAATAGTATTGCCCCATGTGTAACCATTCCAGCTCCATTGATAATGCGTCTGTAGGCTGCCAAGTGACTTGAACATTACCCATAGTACTAGGAGCGGTATCAATTTCATTGCCATTAACAACACCCGAATTAGCGCGCTCAAAGTCGTATTCGTGTGAAGCGAAAGAGTAATTAACGCCTACATTGAGGGTTTGTGTCAACTGATAATCTAATCCAAGCTCAAGCCCTGTATGAGTCGTTTTACCATCAGTCACATTAAGTCCATCGGCGTCACGAAAAAAGAAGTTATCCTTTTTCATGGTGTACCATACCACTTCATAATTGAGATCTTGTGACTGCTGACGGTAACCAATTTCGATACTATCCGTGCTTTCAGAATCAATTGTGCCGATGCTTTGCTGATTTTGTAACCGGTATAAATCCGTGGTTTGCGGCGCTCTAAAGCCAGAGGCTATTGAAGCAAATAGGGCAGTGTTATCTGTCAATAAATAGTTTGCACCCGCTTTTATCGAGGTGTTACTAAAATCATCGGTACGATCTGCTGGGCGTAAAAATAAACAATCAATTGCCGCTCCGTTGTTATTCGTACAACTTGTCCCATCTGCTTTTGTCGTACCATCAGCGATTAAATTATCATAATCGTACTGGGTATTATCAAAGCGTACACTGGCATCAAATGATAGCTGCTCATTGGCTTGGTACATTACCTGAACAAATGGTGCGATAATGTGTGCATCCACTTCGTAATTAAAGTGTTGTCCTTGTTGGCGGGCTTTACCCCAACTGTATTTATCGGCGGCATCTTGAGTTTCGATTAACGAACCTGTAGTAGATTCAAGATCGATTCCGGCAACTATGTCTAGGTCGTTACTTAATGATTGACTATAAATGGTTTTGACACCCATACTAGAATGGCTATTTTCTTCTATGGCACGCGATGGTAAATAATGCTGCCTAAATTCCATGTGATTATTTCGATAAAATGGGGTCAGAGCCAATTTAGCACCATTATCAAGTGACCACTCCCATTTTGAAGCCCAGCGCACACTTGACCATTGACGATATGCATCAGGATCACAGTTTTTGGACATAGCAGCCGTGTCTTCATACAAAACATTATCGGCTAACGAAGAAGTATAACATTCACCATTACTGCCAGATGAAATAAATCCAGCGGTCTCTTGATCAAGATTAAACCCAGAGAACGTCGTCGTTACGGTGGCATCTGAAAATTGTGTAATGAACTTAGCGTCTAATTTATTACTCACAAAATCACTTTCGTCACGAAAACCATCATCATTAATATGTTGATAATCAATGGCATATTCTTCACCGCTAAATTTAGTCGCAATATTTATATGGTTATTCTCGCCATACAAAAAACGTAAGCGGCCCGGTTGATCGACATTCGCTGATAAGGCATTGACTACGCCATGCACTGCATTTGAGCCGTAAATAGCACTGGCTGGGCCACGAATAACCTCGACAGCTGAAGCCCCTGCAAGATTAAGTTCAGATAACCCATTGTTATTGGCGTAACCTGCTGCACGAGTGGCAATCCCATCTTGCGCAAAAATAAACGCACCAGCTGCGCCTGGGCCTGTTAATACCGGTGAACGCATTGCCGGTAAGGATTCCATGCCATTATTTGTATGTATATGAACACCTGTGATGCGATTCAATAGATCCGCAGGTGTCACCGCAAGGACACGTTCAATTTCATCTTGAGTGATTACATCCACATTGTTTGAGGCTGTTAGTTTTGCGATTGGAGTATGCGAGCCTGTGACGACAATCACATCGTCAATAGGCGCGCTATTAGTTTGTGAAGCCGTTTGCTGTGGCAATTCTTGAGCAAACGCCATGTTAGAAACACATAATGCTAATGTAATCGCAGATAATGTAAATGAAGAGGCGATAGCTGGGGAACAAAAATAGGGTTTAGTCATTATTTCTCTGATTTTGTGAAAATATGTTAAGTATTCGTTAATTTACTTCTTGCATGATTATAGCGTAGATTTACCCCCCGTGTATCATCACCTTTAGACGCATAAGTCCGGATTATTCCTCCTCCTTTAGGAGGAGAAAATAACCTTAAAATGTATATTGAGCATTGACAGATAACATCCGCGGATGACCCACGCCAATGAAGTAAGGAGAGTCGATTTGCGGATAAATATCTTCTAGCACTTCGTCAGCTTCTCCATATGTACCAAAGGTGTCATAGTCATGATCTAACGCGTTATCAATACGCATAGAAAAAGAAAGGGCATTAGAATACTCGTAATTTGAATATAAGTTAATTAACCCGTAACCAGTAATGGGTTTGTTTTCATTGGCTTCATCACCACGATAGTATTGTTTGGAAGCATAAATGTATTGTGCTCCGAGTAACCAATTAGTCGATACTGAATACTCCGCACGCAGTTTGACTTGATGTTTAGGTTGGCCAGGAATGCTATCACCGGCGTTCACTTGACGATCTGGCCCTAATGGATTCATCGGACTAAAAGACGTAAAACTCGATTCAAATGTCGCGTCTAAATAGTTATAAGACCCACTCACTGTCACATTATCATATTGCTTCTGCGCAGATAATTCTGCGCCTAGGCGTTGAGTTTTATCAATATTGATAAAATACCCACGCGATGAAGTCGAGCCAGCTTGTTGAAAAATGATGTCATCATTACTTTGTGAATAAAATACGGTGGCATTGTAATTCGTCATCGAAAACTTACCTGAAACACTCGCCTCAAGGGTACGCGTAACCACCTTACCTAAGGGCGGATCGGCCACAAACCCATTGGGTAAGCGGCATGGGTCGTTTTCATCAGCACAACTGAGTTCAGCAGGGCTTGGCACTCGAGTAGCTTGTGCCAGTGAAATATTGAACAGGGTATCGGCATCAATTTGATGCGAAAGACCAATTGCTGGATTAAAACTGGTAAAGCGATGATCGCCATCTAACGATCCTTCACCATCAGCCAGATGATCATTCATCAATATATGATCACGATTATACCGCGCGGCTAAATTGATACTTGTTGCCGAAGAGAGTTGAGTAATGTTAGATATATAAGCAAAAGTAGCACGTGTATCAACGTCAAGTCTCACCATCGCTTCAGCGTCCATAATACCGCTAATGGGCGTCACAGTCCGAGAAGATTGTGCTGAATCGTTGTCCAATATGCCAAACGTCGTATCTGCGGCGTAATGTATATCACCATTAATCGCACCAAAGCCAACGATCGTCGTTGCCGATTTAGCGCCTAAGCTATGGCGTTGAGTGAATTGAGTCGTAAAACCAAAGCTTTGGTTATCGGCTTGACCGGTATTGTATGTCCCATCAACGTCACTAGGATCGATATTGCTGATTTGGCTAAATGCTAAATCCTCATACCCAACAAATTCAACAACTTCAAAATTATCTGCGTCTGCAATTTGAGCATCATCGTCATCGTTATCATTGACCGCGTCATTCATGTCGACATCTGCTAAATCGTCATCGTCATCCATTTCACATAATGTAATAAACCCATTATCTAGCTCACACGCACCAAAATCACTATCATCACCATTGATTGAGGACGTCGTATTATCTCGATAAAATGCATTCACGGTCATACTCAAAGAATCATTTAGGTCAGAGTTGATATTGACCGAAACAAAATTTAATTCATTATTGGTTTGGTCAGGGTGCGTATATACAGAGGCGCGAGATTCAAACGCGGGTAGCTCTTCTGGTATAGCGCCATTTCCGAGTAATTCGTTATCAGCATGCAGCCAACTCAAATCGACTTGCGTTGTTTTAGTATGATAAGACAGGGTACTGAAAAGTTGCAGTACTTCACTAGGTGAATAATCGCGCCAACCTTCTTCTTGGTATTGATTTAATAATCCATACCAACCCCAGTTACCGCTGTGATTACCGGTTTGAATTGACCACTCTTCACGGCCATATTGACCTACAGAAGCATTGATTTGAGTATCGGAATAGTTAAAACCATTTTTGGTGTTCAATGCCAATGCACCGCCTAGGGTGTTTTGACCAAATACTGGGTTTGATGTAGAAAACAATACGACATTATCTAACGCTTCTAACGGCAACAAATCCCAATTGACGGTATCACCAAAGGGCTCATTGACGCGTGTACCATTTAAATAGATCGACAGACCTTGAGGTAAACCTAACAAAGGGGAGGCGGTAAATCCGCGATACTGTACATCGGGTTGAAAAGGATTGTTCTGCACATCGTTAATGTTGACGCTAACCAGTTGATTGCGCAGGATCTCGGCTAATGAACGAGTCGGGGTGTCATGCAGATCTGTTCGGCTCAATGTTTGAGTTTGCCCAATAATGGATTGAGTCTGGGAAAGTTGGCTGAGAGGATTGGCACCCGTTATCACGATATTTTCTATACCTTCAATATCCGCAGTGGTCGCAACAGCACTTGCGTTAAATGCGATCCCAAAACAGGTCAACAGATACCGCTTTTTTATCATTTTTTGTTTATTATTATGCATAGAATTAAGATTAATTGTACAACTGACATGCATCGAATATAAGGAATTTACGGTGTAAGATCAAATGTAGCATTAACAGGTGCCA
>JAQXDG010000161.1 GCA_029251505.1 Glaciecola sp.
CCTCTATCATTGAGGGGGCATGATCTTTAGTTAGTTCATCTTATGAAACTTAACGCCAATCAAATAACCACCTTCTTGCGCAATCGGCTCTCTAGCGACTTCAGCATTAGCAGATAATGATGGGATCTCACGATTTTGCGAGTCTATTTCGATATCTAAAATGGTTCCCAATGGAATCGCTTTACTACTGATTTGAAACGCCATACCTGTCGCGCTCAAGTCTTTACATGTACCAAATAATACCTCACCATCAAGCACTATTTTGCACTGTGAATTAATTAACATACGATAAAAATTGCGGTTTTCTTCATAAGCAAGCATCTTTGAATTCCTTTTAACACAAAATAGTATAGTTAACGTTTAGATGTTGGAGATCACTTTGTCAACATTTAGACCGCATTTAGTGCCTGTTCAATACGTTTTACCGAAATGGGGTAAGCCGTACCGAGTTGTTGTGCAAAAAATGACACCCTCAATTCTTCAATCATCCATCTAACCTCTAATAGGTTATCGGGCACCACTTCCCCATGTTGAATACTTTGACACTTTTTTTCGTAATGCCCGGTCACTTTATCGATTTGCACTTGATGTAAACGGTCTTTAGTCGGATCAATTTTTAATTTTTCGACTCGTTTTTCGAGTGCTTGTAAATACCGATTCCAATCATCTAATCGAGCAGTACTGATCGTAAATACAAACTGCTTAAACACCAATGAATCCAAATGTGACTTGATATGCCCTACCGCTTCAAGCATCGTTAACGGAATACTGCCTTTCGTCGATTTTTGAATACGATTGGCGCAGGTTAAACCCGTTTCAATTTTTGCGGTAATCGCTAATACTTCTTCATTAATATGTTCTCGCACAAAATCACACACTTGCGCAAATGCTTGTTCATGTCGAATATCGCTTTGTTTATCAGCCTGAAATTGCCTGACTAAGTGCGCAATACCCGCTAAGATGCAATCGTCAATTAAATCTTTTACATTGCCAAAGGGATTAAAATATAAACCCAACTTGGCTTTATTCGGCAGTTTTTCTTGTACATACTTTAGTGGTGATGGGATAGCTAATTGAATTAACTTGTACAGGCCTAACTGATGCGCAGCATGCGCTTCATGTTCTAAATCAAATAATTCAATAGCGACGTTGTGTCGCTTGGCAACCAGTGCAGGGTATCCTTTAATCGCAAAACCGGCAGTTTTATGCGTAAACGTTGACGGTAACGCCCCAAAATCCCATTGCGTAATATTATCTCGCTCCAGTTCAGGACTGGCGACTTGTTCTAATGTATCTTTGATTTTATTTTGTAATTGCGCTTGCAGTTGTGGTAAATCACGTCCTGTAGCAATCACATTATGCTGTTCATCCATCACCACAAAGCGCATTTTCAAATGAAGTGGTAATGATGCTAAGGCGTCTTGCCCAAGCCAATCGTCGACCGTAACTTTAACTCCTGTCATCGTAAACAACGCATGTGCTAATGCATCAATCAATGCAATGGGCGCACCTTGTTTGTCAACGGGTGAAAGCTTTTGTAAACACGCTTCTGCATAATCAGGCACAGGCACAAAGTTTCGACGTAAGCGTTTAGGTAATGCTTTGAGCAAACACACGATCAATTCATGTCTAAAACCCGGTACTAGCCAATCAAAACCCCAGTTCTTAACTTGGTTTAACAGGCCAATTGGGATAAACATGCTAACCCCATCATCAGCTTGATTAGGTTCAAACACATATTCTAAAGGTAAACTAATGTTGCCTTGTTTCCATTGATCCGGGAAGGCATTGGGGCTAATCGCATCGGGATCTTTACGAAATACCAAGTCAGGATCAAACGTCAAATCACTGTCTTTGTGCTGCTTAAACCATTTTCTAAAGGTCGCTTCACTAACCACATGTTCGGGTAGTTTTTCAGCATAAAAATCACCTAATACTTGTTCATCGACCAACCAATCACGACGTCGAGATTTGGCTTCTAACTCATGCCCTAAACTTAATAACGCTTGGTTATCCCCTAAAAATTGATAGTTGAGCTTAGTTAACCCATTAACGAGCCCTTCACTAATAAACAAGCCTTGGGCAACTTGCGGATCCCGCTCCGATATATGCACAACACGACGAGGGATCAGCGGCAAACCAAACAAAGTGACTTTTTCATAAGCTTGCGCCGCACCTTGTTTCTTTGACCAAAACGGTTCACTCAAACTCGATTTGGATAAGTGCTCACATAAAGGTTCAATCCAATGTGGTTCGATTTTAGCCACCACACGAGCAAATAATTGTGACGTTTCAACCAATTCAGCAGCCATTATCCACTTAGGCGCTTGCTTTGCCATGGAGGAGCCAGGAAAAATCATCAGCTTACTGTTACGTGCCCCTAAATATTCGCGCCCTTTGTCTTTTAAGCCCAAATGGGATAACAACCCCGTCGCTAAGCTGATATGAATATCATCATAATCAGGTGTTTGTTGATCAGATTGGATCTGCAGCTCTTTTAATGATTGATTGATCTGCGAAATGATATCTTGCCACTCACGCATCCGCATATAATGCACAAAATTGCTTTTACACCATTTACGCACTTGGTTTTGGCTAACGTTAGCTTGTTGCTCACAAAAAGCCGAATATAAATTTAATATACTGATGAAATCAGATTGTTTGTCTGCAAACTGCTGGTGCGCCTCATCGGCAGCTTGTTGCTTTTCACGTGGACGTTCTTTGGGATCTTGAATCGATAATCCCGCAGTAATAATGACGACTTCATGCAAGGCTCGATGCGTTTGCGCAGCAATGACCATGCGAGCATAACGCGGATCAATCGGTAAACGTGCAATCTGCTTACCTAATGGCGTCAATGATGGACGTTTTTTATGTAAGTTAATCGCTTGTAACTCTTGCAACAAGCGATAACCATCAGTAATGAAGCGAGGATCCGGCGGTTGCACAAAAGGAAAATCAGCAATATCACCTAAGCCTAGTGCTAACATTTTTAAGATAACCGACGCAAGATTCGTGCGTAAGATTTCCGGATCGGTAAACTCACTGCGTCCTAAATAATCATCCTCGGCATATAAGCGTATACAGATACCATTGGCAACTCGTCCACAACGTCCTGAGCGTTGATTCGCTGAAGCTTGTGAAATCGCTTCAATCGGCAAACGCTGAACTTTAGACCGGTACGAATAACGCGATATCCGCGCAAATCCAGGATCAATAACATATCTGATCCCAGGTACCGTCAGTGACGTTTCAGCGACATTGGTGGCAAGCACAATACGTTGTCCGGTATGCGAGGCAAAAATTTTATTTTGCTCGGCTGCGGATAAACGTGCATATAAAGGCACAATCTCAAGGTTTGACCATAGTTGTTTTTTTAATAGCTGTTCGGTTTCACGAATTTCGCGCTCACCACTTAAAAATATTAAAATATCACCGGGCTTTTCTTTCCTAAGCTCCGTTACCGCATTAACAATACCTTGCCCAACATCGATTTCATCGTCGTCATCAACCAAAGATCGATAGCGCATTTCGACAGGATAAGTTCGCCCACTGACGCTGATAATCGGTGCATCAAAAAAGTGTTTGGCGAATCGTTCAGGATCAATCGTCGCAGAGGTGATAATGAGCTTTAAATCAGGGCGTTTGGGTAATAGCTGTCTTAAATACCCTAACAAAAAATCAATATTAAGACTGCGTTCGTGAGCTTCATCAATGATTATGGTGTCGTATTGATGTAAAAAACGATCATGTTGGATCTCGGCTAACAAAATCCCATCGGTCATTAATTTTACATGCGTGTCTTGATTACCATGATCACTAAAACGAATTTTAAACCCAACAGACTGGCCTATTTCAGTATCAAGTTCCTCTGCAATCCTTGCCGCGACACTGCGAGCCGCCAAGCGACGTGGTTGTGTATGAGCAATCGTACCAGTGACACCTCGGCCTAACTCCAAACACATTTTTGGAATTTGCGTGGTTTTACCTGAACCGGTTTCACCGGCAATAATCACGACTTGGTGATCAAGGATGGCTTGCTTAATATCGTCTTGGCGCTCACTAACTGGTAAATCTGGATAAGTGATTTTGGGTAACGCCTGGCGACGTTCCTTTACACGAGTTTGCGATAAATTAATCTGCGCGACTAATTTACTTAAACCAGTGGCGAGTTTTTCACCATCTAATGCTTGAATTTCGCGATAGCGACGGCTAAAACGAAAACGATCCTTGCCCATACATAGGGCAAGTTGGTCATTAAATAATGCATGTTGGGCTATGTCACTTGCAGTAAGGCTAGTCGCAACAACAGGAACAACAGGAACAACAGGTTCAGTCATAAAAAAATATTATTATCGGTAAATGGCAACGCTCATTTTACCATGAATATCGATACTCGCGCGATACATGCCTTCAGTATTAAATGGCATCGCTATATTACCCGCTGTATCAATAGCGATAACCCCACCCGAACCATCCGCCTCAACTAACACCTCATTAACCACTTTGTCAGCAGCCGCTTGCAACGTTAATCCTTGATATGCCATGCGTGCGCAAATATCCGCCGCTACTTGATAGCGAATAAAATACTCACCATGTCCCGTTGCAGAGACGGCACAACTCTCGTTATCTGCAAACGTCCCCGCACCGATAATCGGCGAGTCGCCAATGCGACCATAGCGCTTAGCTGTCATTCCGCCCGTTGAGGTGCCTGCCACGACGTTACCTTGCTGATCTAAGACAACCGCTCCGACGGTCCCAAATTTATAATCTTGAAATTCGATTAACTCAGTCTGTGAGTCGGCAATCGCACGTTTGGCTTTTTGTAACGACTGCAATCGTCGTTCGGTATCAAAAATATGATTATCTACTTGGGCAAGTCCTTGTTCTTGAGCAAACTCTTCAGCACCGCGACCACTAAGCATTACATGGACAGAATGGTTCATGACTGCTTGTGCTGCGGCAATTGGACTGGCGATGGTTTTCACGCCGGATACCGCACCAGCAAGACGATCAGCACCATGCATAATTGACGCATCTAACTCATGTTCACCGGCATAAGTATAAACCGCACCAATACCGGCGTTAAATAAGGGCGATTGCTCCAATATCTGAATCGCACTGATAACAGCGTACTGCCCATCTTTACCGGCTTCTAACTGAGCATATCCTGCGAGTAATGCTTCTTGTAGTTTCGCTCGATATTGTTGTGCTTGTTGTTCCGATAAATTCGCTTTGGTAATCGTACCAGCCCCACCATGTATGGCGATGGCTATTGGGTTTGTTGAGACCGTTGATAATGGTGTATCTTGCACTAAATTCGCATGTAACATCCACGGTGTAACCAGCATGGTTGTTATTACAGCGGTGACGAGAGACTTGTGTCGTTGTCTAAGCGTGTTCATTGATTTAGCCTGTAATGCATTTATCATCCTAATACCCTTAAGATATTGTTCGTGTTGCCGTTAATAACATAAGAATATAACAATGGATGTCGGCAAAGGAAAGCAGATTGTATAAGGTGTAACAATCCCAAATATGAATGATTACCGTGGTAATGATGAATGTTCTGCAAAGACAGGATTGATTTGTTTCATAACGGCTTCCTTATCACTTCGATTATTAGAACGTTATTTTTCCTTGAAAATAATAATCGAGTAGCATACCTTACCTAAGCATTCTAAATTGCTATCCTTTCATCCCCATTAATAACGTGCTATTTTCTATTTTATTCATACATTAAATGCTCATTTATTATAGGTGCATGCCGATATGCCACATAATTCAACACCAAGCTTTTTATTTCATGATTACGAGACTTGGGGCATATCGCCACAGCATGACTACCCCTGCCAGTTTGCAGCAATTCGCACCGACTTGTCTCTCACTCCTATTGCAGAGCCTATTAATATTGTCGCCAAGATCCATCCCGATTATTTACCACACCCAAGAGCTTGCTTAGTTACGGGTATCACCCCACAATCAACCTTACAAATAGGATTAACTGAATACGCGTTTATGCGTCAAATTCAACAACAAATGAGTGAAGCGAATACCTGTAGTATCGGTTATAACTCCATCAAATTTGATGATGAGTTCACTCGTTTTAGCTTGTTTCGTAATTTTTATGATCCTTATCAACGCGAATGGCAAAATGGCAATAGTCGCTGGGATATTATTGACTTAGTCAGAGCATGTTATGCCCTTCGCCCTGAGGGAATTGTGTGGCCAGAAAATGACAAAGGGCTTCCGAGTTTTAAACTAGAAGCATTGACCCAAGCTAATGGCGTCACGCATGAGCAGGCACACGATGCGTTAAGTGATGTTTATGCCACTATCGCAATTGCTAAATTAATTCAAACAGCGCAACCTAAGTTATTTTCCTATGCTTATCAATTGCGCTCCAAGCATGCAGTGACCGATTTACTGGAACAACATCAAGGTAAATCTTTGCTTTATATTAATCCGTTTCGTTCGGCTAAACATGGATGTGTGAGTTTTATTGTTCCTATTTGTGATCATCCTACCAATAGTAATGCTACTATTTGCGTTGATCTAACCAAGGATATTACGCCACTTTTGACCCTCAATGACAGTGAACTTCAGGCAATCCGCTACGTTAAACGTGAAGATAGACATGCCGACACTCCAGAATTTGCAGCACTGGAAATCAAACATAATCAATGCCCTTTCATCGCCAAAACCAATACTTTATCACCCATTCGAGCACAAGAGCTTGAACTGGACTTGCCGTTAATTGAAGCACGCTTAGTACAGTTAAATACTGCACTCATGTCGATTGATGCCCCGCAACGCTTAGCACGAATTCGCCAAGTTTTTGTACGTGAGTTTGAAGATGAATCAGTTGATGTAGAGGCGAGCTTGTACAGTGGAGGCTTTTTAAGCAAGGCTGAAAAAGATTTTTGTACCTCCATACATTATGCAACGCCAGAAGAGTTGCCAACATTGATTAAACGCAGTCCTACGCCACGGTTAGCGGAGTTGTTATTGCGTTTTATCGTGCGTAACTACCCCGAACAACTGACTTCTGGTCAACTGACTTCCGAGCAACAAACAACATGGCACAACCATTGTTTACAACTCGCTCAGCCTATGGCTAATAAACTATCATTCAATCAATACTTTGCAGAAATTGAGCAATGCAAAACAATGTATGCGTTAAATTCGCCACAACAAGTCGTCTTAGATGCATTGTTCGAATATGGCACCGAGCATCCGTTCTATGCAAAATAACTCAAGTAAAATATCAATCGCGCAGATAACATTAGATAAGTAATGTATTACCAAATGGATTGGAGTATAAATGGAGTCTATAAATGCAAGGGGTTAAGTTTCAATTTAATCAAAAAGAGCAACATGTCATTGTATCCGTTGACGTCAGTCAGCTAACCGGTCCTATAGACACCGCACAATTGCTCACTCTTTTTTTAACAACGCCACACCAACAATATTTTCCATTAACTGATGAAATCGGCAAGTTTATTGACGATATCAATGCCGATTTGCAACAAGCTAACGCTGTCAAACATGAAACGACGTTTGCGATCATTAAAGACGCACAACTTGTGTTGACTGTGGCCGATGATAAAATGAGTGCCCGCTTAGAAGTGACCGCTCCCTATGGTGGTAAGATCCCCTCGACATCCGAAGCGATTACATTTTGTCATGAAAAATTGGTGACGAGAGGCATTAGCCGCAAGCGCATCGAAGCATTACTTGAACGTGCAGCAACGTTAAGTACTGGAAAATCCATCAGCGAAGTCATTGCCAAAGGCTTACCTATAAAAGAAGGTAAACCCATCACAGCCAAACCTGGCAAATCAATACCGTTAAAACTTGAAGATGGAGTCAGGATCAATCAGCGAGATAACAATTTGGTCATCGCAGATCGTGATGGTATGCCTAAATTTGATGGTTTTAAAGTCCGAGTGGATGAGGTTTTTGTCAGTAATAGGGTCAATGTTGGTACGGGTAATATCGATTATCGAGGTGCCGTCATCATCAATGGCGATGTCGCAGATAAAATGAAAGTCATCGCCAAAGGCGACATTACAGTCAATGGGTTTGTCGAATCCGCTTATTTGGAAACCAAAGGCGATATTATCATTACCCAAGGTGCTGCGGGGCAAACGGTCGATAATAATACAGTCCCCAATTGCGTCATTCGTGCAGGTGGTAATGTCTGTATTGAAAATGCACAGGGCTTGGATATTATCTGTGGCGGCGATTTAATTGTTCGTAAACAACTCGCGTTCTCAAGAATAGTCTGCAAAGGGAATATTTTTGTAGGTAAGCAAGATAAAGCTGATGGCATTTTAATCGGCTGCCAAATTTCAGGGCGCGGTGAAATCACAGCAGGTGTCATTGGTGCCACCTCAGGGAGTAGTATTTCGATTGATTTCACCCAGGAGTATAACAATGTACATCGAGCTTCGACATCACTCAAAAAGCAATACGAGGGATTGCAATCGACGTATACTCAACATCAAAAATCGTTATTGGGGTTTAAAGGCAAGAAGCTTCCACCTGAACTCA
>JAQXDG010000166.1 GCA_029251505.1 Glaciecola sp.
ATCACTGTCTTTAATTAGGGTAGTGATTGTCGGTAATGACAATGCCTGCATGATAGCTTGTGCAAGCGGCTCAAAACTATAATGCCAAGGCTCGCAGCCAATACCCCCATGATATCGTGCATAAGGACGATAAAATCCATATTCGTGAGCATGTGCGACTAGCCATTGGCTTAGGTTGCCGCATACACCCTCTTTGGCGTATTCCGCCTCAACTAATTGAATGTCATGCTGGCGCGCATTAACCGATTGACGGTCAATGACATCAAAATCAGTGCCCCAATGATGTCGTGAACCACCTGGTAATGCTGACCACCGTAAAATACTGTGCATCTTTTCTACATCAGTCAGTAAGGTAATATCCAATGGTTGATGCTGAGCATCTAATATTGGTAATTCACCTTGCCATTTTCGGTCCCAAATAGATTGTTGTTGCGCAAAACTCCGGTAACTACTCATGATCTGACAATCAATACCTGCGGCAGATGCTGCTGTTTGTAATGTCATAAACGCATGTACCGCAGCCGGTTGTAAACGATGGCGATCCGAGCCGTTACCAGGTGAAACTGAAGCAATGGTTAACAGATGTGAGTCATCGATACCATACAGGCGGCGCTCATTATCTGTTAACGACATCACAGTAGAACCAACAGTTTTGGGCCCAAGTGGATCGCAATGCGTCATGTTTATTGGTTACCTAGTGTGTTTACTAAAATGTGATAATACATATCCGCTAGTTGTACTAAATCATCAGCTTTAACGCGTTCATCTATTTGATGAATGGTGGCATTGATAGGACCTAATTCAATTACTTGTGCACCAGTGGGAGCAATGAAACGCCCGTCAGATGTACCGCCAGCAGTGGATAACTCCGTATCTCGTCCCGTCACTTGTTTGATTGCAGCAACCGTAGCATCAACCAATGTGCCTGATTCGGTCAAAAACGGTAAACCGTTGAACGTCCAGTCAATCGTGTAATCAAGTTTGTATTTATCTAAGATCTGATACACTTGTTGTTGTAAGGATTCAAACGTTTGTTCGGTACAAAAGCGAAAGTTAAAACAGATATGACACTCTCCAGGGATCACATTCCCGGCACCAGTTCCTGCATTAAAGTTAGAGACTTGAAATGTACTGGCTGGAAACGCACTGTTGCCATCATCCCACTTAGTTTTACTGAGTTCATCAATTGCGGCAGCCACATTATGAATAGGATTGTCCGCTAGGTGAGGGTAGGCAACATGACCTTGTTTACCTTTTACAATTAGATCACCGGTTAACGAACCACGGCGCCCATATTTGACCACATCCCCTACCAAAGTGGTGCTTGATGGTTCACCTACCACGCAGTAATCGATTTTTTCATTACGTGCTTCTAACGTATCAATGACTTTGGTTGTACCGTTAATAAACGGACCTTCTTCGTCAGAGGTAATGAGATAGGCTATTGAACCGTTATGATCGGGATAATCTGCGACAAACTGCTCGGTTGCGACGACCATCGCTGCAAGACTGCCTTTCATGTCTGCAGCGCCACGTCCCCAAATGTAGCCATCATGGATTTGCGCAGCAAAAGGAGGGTGTTGCCATTTGTCAGCAGGACCAGTTGGCACGACATCTGTATGACCAGCAAAACAAAATAGGGGAGCTTGTGTGCCTTTGCGCGCCCACATATTTGTCGTGTCATGAAACACCATCGTTTCAATCCCAAAACCTAGAGGTATTAAGCGATCCGCCATCATAGGCTGACAGGCTTTGTCTTCTGGAGTCACGGACGGTTCTTGGATAAGGGCTTGGCAAAGTGCGATTACATCATTCATATATTGTGTGCTTTATGGTTAAAGGTTACAGGTTAGGGGATACAATTATAGGTAATAGGGTTATAGAAAAATATTTTTATATGCGTCAGGTTTAAAGCCTATCTCTAT
>JAQXDG010000171.1 GCA_029251505.1 Glaciecola sp.
ATTACCAGAAAACTCAGTATTCCCGCGCATAAGGGATTAGATTCAGCTGGTCAATAATCGTTTTTATTCGTTACTAAATTTAATTGACTAGATTTTTTTTACAGGATTATCATTATGTCACAAATAACACGTTTACGGTCAGGTCCCAAACTGAGCCGAATAGTAAAGTACAATGGGATTGTTTATTTATGCGGGCAAGTTGACGAACATTATCATGAGCATAAAGATGATCTTATCGCACAAACTCATGCTACGTTAGCTAGGATTGATGAGCACTTAGCTGAAGCGGGTACGGACAAAAGTAAGCTTTTGTATGCGACTGTTTATATAAAAGATATTACACAAGCAGGGCAGATGAATGAAATTTGGAATGCTTGGTTGGCAGATTGTGTTCCACCAGCGCGCAGTTGTGTGCAAGCACAGATGGCTAATCCGAATATTTTAGTTGAAATAACGGTGCAAGCGGCATGTTAAGATTATTAAGGTTCGCGTGCGGTTTGTTAGTGGTGAGTCATTTTACTTTCGCTCAATCAGCGCAAGAGCCCATTCCGCTTGAGACCATTGTCGTTGAAAGTAAAGTCCCTGTGTTGTATTACAAACATCAGTTTGAACAAGCAGAATTGGATTTTTACGAACTGTACAACAGCTTTGTGGATGAAGATAAATTCAAGATGCGTTGCAGTCTACGACGAATGACAGGCTCGCATATTAAGCGAACGTATTGTTACCCGCAATATTTGCTCAATCAATCGGCTCAAGCTTCAAGCGCGGCTATGAGTAACACTGATCCATCCTTATTAAGAGCTGGGATCATTCGCAACCCACCTTCTGCTAAAATGATTGAATTTTTGAGTACACGGGATCGCAAAGCGTCGTTGATATATGCAGAAGAGTTAATTAAAAAACACCCAGCGCTATATCAGCAGTTACTTAACATGCACAAGGCTGAGCAATTGTATTTAATTAAAAAAGCCCAGCATAACCAGAAAAAATAAACCCTGTTGCCACAAATGTCACAACAGGGTTCATATATTGGAACTAGAGCGGACTAAATATTATTTAGCAAACGCATCTTGCAGTGGCGGTACGACTTGTTTTTTACGACTCAGTACACCATCTAACCAGACTTCATTATTTTCAATTGTTACGCTATATGCTCCAGCGATAAGGCTAGGATCATCAGAAGCAATCAGCATCAGTGAGCCTTCTTTCATGATATCAGTGAGTAACAACATGACTGAATGACGATTACCTTCTTCTTTTAATTTAATAATATCAGCAGCTAAATCAGCTTTGATGTCATCAAAAACAGATAAATCGATCACTTCTAATTGACCAATGCCCACTAAGTTGCCATGCATATCAAAGTCTTTAAAATCACGCATCACTAAATCGCGTACGGGTGTGTCTTGTACGGCTGATTTGACTTTAAACATTTCCATGCCAACCGCTTTATAATCTTCGATACCGGCAATCTCTGCTAATGCTTCAACGCATTTAATATCGGCAGTGGTACAAGTTGGTGATTTAAAAATAACGGTGTCAGATAAAATCGCACACATCATAATGCCCGCATAAGCAGGTGGGATTTCAACTTGATAAAAGTCATACATCATTTTAACGATGGTATTACTACAACCTACTGGACGGATCCAACATTCCAACGGGGTAGAAGTGGTTAAATCACCGAGTTTATGATGATCAACGACACCCACAACGGTTGCTAAGTCAATATCATCTGGGGCTTGTGTTTTTTCTGTATGATCTACAATATAGACTTCTTCACCGGCATAGCTTAATTTAAGCTCAGGTGCGTCAAAACCAAAACGGTCTAAAATATATTGAGTTTCAGGAGTGACATCGCCTAAGCGGGTAGGGATAGCGTCTTCACCTATTTGATTTTTTAAATACGCGATGGCTAATGCGCCGCAAATTGAATCTGAATCAGGGATCTTATGTCCCACAACATACATTGTCATTATCGTTACTCCATAAAAATTTGCCACATTGTAATCAAACCAGCTGCCAATGCCAATAGACTTGTGGTGGTAGAAGGCAGTTTTTTCTTGAATTTGAATTTATATTTAGTTTGGTAATTAAGAGGGACGATTGTCTAAAATAGGGGTAAGAAGTTGTGACCCACTGGCTATAGCTATAATACCAATGTTATAACCTTCTTCATGGGATAAGGTTTAAGCTTGGGCAATAGCGTCTTGCCCACGCTTATTTTTTTAAAGGACGTAGAGTCGATAATGTAACTCCTCTACATCGCATTCTTCAGGCATTTTATTGAGGAGGTGTTGTACCTCTGATTTAGCAATATGCATGTTGTTCATCTCACTACTTTTCAATCCTTGTTTATAAGTATAACTTGTGTTTGTAAGTTTAGATATATCAGCATAATTAGCATTTCTAATTATTACATTACCTAAAAAGGCAAATCGTCGTCATCATCAAAATCAGGTGCCGGCATAGGCTTGGGCTGTGCGGGTTTAGCTGCTGGTGCTGCGCTAGTCGAATTACCAGCAAATACGGCTGATTTTAAACGGTCGATATTACTTTGCGCGTTGGCTTGCTGTTCATCTGGCGAAGTGGCCTGTAACGAATAATAATTATTCCCGTTTTTGTCTTTGCGCTCCCACGCACTTAACGCGTATTCTTTCCCTTCGATGGTAATTTTACCTTTAAAATTAGGTTGAGTGTCTTTGTCTTTGTATGCGTTAAAAAATAATACGCCCGTGAGGTCTTTAGCTTGAAAATTTTGTTGGCTCATTTGCTCATTAATCCTATGGTCGTCTTTGTCTATGAAATAAATAAGTTATACTGTATTTTTGCTTGAATAGACGTATTTGTAAACATGCTTCGCTTTTTAAATATCACTCGCTGGCATACGCCGGCCAATTTTCTACTGATCATGACGTTTTGCATGGCGTTGGTGTTTTCTACGTGGCAGGTATTGCTGAATAACTTTGTTATCGAACAAGCAGCTTTTACCGGCAAAGAAATAGGGATCTTGCAATCATTACGCGAAGTTCCTGGTTTTCTGGCATTTACAGCAATCTATGTATTGTTGTTCATTAAAGAGCAATTATTTGCCACACTTGCCTTGTTGCTCACCTGTATCGGTGTCGGGCTAACGGGATTTTATCCCAGTGCCATGGGCTTGTATGTGACCACGGTCATTATGTCTATTGGTTTTCATTATTACGAAACCGTCAATCAATCGTTAACCTTACAATGGCTCCCCAAGGACCAAACTGCCTCCTTTATGGGGCGAGCCTTATCGGTTAAGGCAATTGGCGCATTGAGCGCTTATGCCGTAATTTGGGCATTGATGGAATATTTGCAATGGCCCTATGTGCAAGCGTATGCAGTGATTGGCGGCTTAGGGGTGTTGATTGTCATCATGTTGTGGCTGAATTTCCCACAGTTTCATGCAAACACAATACAAACCAAAAAACTCTTCGTTAAAAAACAATACAGCTTATATTACGCGTTGGTGTTTTTTAGTGGGGCGAGACGTCAAATTTTTATGGTGTTTGCTGGATTTTTGATGGTCGAAAAATTTGGCTATTCGGTTGGACAAATTAGTGCGTTGTTTATGATTAATTATATATTTAATTTGTTTTTCGCTCCTAAAATTGGCAACTGGATTGGTAAAGTCGGCGAACGAAAGGCCTTGGTCTTTGAGTATATTGGTTTGATCGGTGTATTTGTCAGCTATGCTTGGGTAGAAAATGCCTATATAGCAGGAAGCTTATATGTCATTGACCACATGTTTTTTGCGTTAGCGATCGCAATGAAAACTTACTTTCAAAAAATAGCCGATCCGCGCGATATTGCCGCCACAGCGAGTGTGAGTTTCACTATCAATCACATTGCCGCGGTAGTTATTCCAGCGTTACTCGGGATCTTATGGTTATCCTCACCAACCCGTGTATTTTACATTGGGGCGGTGTTTGCTAGTTGTTCGTTGGTGCTGGCGTGTTTATTACCGTTACACCCGCAACAAGGCAATGAAACGCGCTTTGGTGCGATAAGGTAAATAAGGTGCAGCTACTTACTGCAGCACCAAATCTTTGAATTTTAATAAGTTAGTACTGGGGAGTAATGACACTATCCGGTCTTCTTTTTCTAAGAAGGTGTACGGGATGATTTCGCTACTGAGCATCGTTGGCGAAGCTTGACCTATGGGTGAACCGGATACGGTAATGCCATTCGTTAACACCGTGAGTATACCGGACTCGATGGGCATGGAATGCTCTTGAAACCACGCAATTAATTCTTCAATCATATTGTTAGTTTCAGTGCACAATGCTTCTGTTGCTTCAATAAACACGCCATTAAATTCAATCGACGTTGAAATAGCATCATGTAAAATAAGGGATTGTCGGATAGATTGTATATGAGCTTTAGTGCGATCATTTAAGACCAATAAAGCTAATTTATTAGATTGATTATAGGGAGGCGCTAGTGGCGCAAATAAAAACATCGAAGCCATACAACACTCATTGGACTCATTTATTATTGGCGTAATATAGCACAGAGAATATGACACAGAGAAAAAGAATTTAACCTCTGGCAACGAAATGATTCGCTTTCCCAGAGGTTTGATGGATTTTAAACCGTGTTGGTCAATGTCTGAGTAGACTAATTTAACGCATTAATACCGCTTGATATGGGGCGAGTGTTATTTGCCCTTCAGTAATATTTAATTCAGTTAAGTTATTTAATAACACTTGTGCCTGTTGCATATTCATACCACCTAGATCGGCAATATTTAACGTCACCGAGTCACTTGAGAAGTTTAACAATACTAATATCGTATCTTCATCCAAGGTTCGCGTATACGCATAGACTTGAGTATGCTCCGGCAATAACAAATCATACGCACCATAAACTAAGGTTAGATTATTTTTCCGTACCTGGTTTAAGGTACGGAAATAATGTAACTCAGAGTCCGGATCCTGTTCCTGCGCAGCCGCGTTAACCTCAACATAGTTTGGGTTTACTTGGATCCACGGTGTACCGCTAGTAAAACCACCATGAGCACTATCGTCCCAATGGATTGGCGTACGTGCGTTATCACGAGCACACAATTTATGCGATTCCATAAACTGTTCTAAGTCGCCGCCTTCTTCTTTGGTCAGGTTGTACCAATTTATTGTCATAATATCTTTGTAATCTTCGATATTATCAAATTTAATATTGGACATGCCTAACTCATCACCCATGTAGTAGTAAGGTGTGCCGCGCATCGTTAATAAATACGTAGATAGCATTTTGGATGCAATACGACGATGTTCAGGTGCATCTGACGCCCAACGTGTCACCATACGAGGAAAATCATGGTTACCGAAATAAATCGTGTTCCAACCTTTATCAGCTAACGCCGTATCCCAATCCGACATCACTTGTTTGAATTTTACTAAGTTTTGGAAATCGTCATTGACGATAAACCGATCACCGACACCAATACCTTGATGGTCAAAATGATAGTTCATGTTCAATTCTTGACGATCCGCATCGACCAAATTCAAGACATTATCCGTGTGCGTGCCAGGACCTTCTGCAACCGTCATAATGTCATAGTGCTGAAGTACTTCACGGTTCATTTCATGCAAATATTCATGTAAACGAGGGCCTTGAGCATAGGCATCAATCATCTTTTGACCTTGATACTTTTCTTCAAATTCAGGATAACCATCATGTTTAGAAATAAAAGTAATGACGTCCATACGGAAGCCATCAATGCCTTTTTTAAACCAAAAATGCATCATGTCATAAATTTCAGCACGTAATTTCGGGTTTTCCCAATTTAAATCAGGTTGCTTAATCGCGAAATAATGCAAGTAATACGAGTTTGTCGCTTCGTTATAGCGCCACGCATTGGCCTCAGGATCAAAGTAACTCCAACGACGCGGCGGTGTGCCTTTTTCTGCTGGCCACCAATGGAAATAATCGTAATAGGGATTATCACGAGATTGTTTGGCTTCTTGAAACCACACATGTTCATCACTACAGTGATTGACGACCAGATCCATTACAACTTTTAAACCACGTTCGTGCATACCAGCGAGTAGTGCTTCAAAATCAGCCATGTCACCAAATTCAGCCATAATGTTACGATAATCTGAGATATCATAGCCATTATCATCATTCGGTGAGCTGTAAATTGGATTTAACCAAATAATATCAACACCTAGATCTTTAATATAATCTAGACGGTTAATGATGCCACGTAGATCACCGACACCATCACCATTTGAATCCTGGAAACTGCGTGGGTATATTTGATATACCACGCCTTCTTTCCACCATTCACGTTGAATACTTGCTAATTTCATATACGTTGTTCCTGTTCTTCATTTTGTTGACTAACTAGTGCATCTTTTGAAGTGTCGATGCGCAAGGCTAAGACTGCGCCGACTAAGAATAATAAACCACATAAGGCTAGTGCGTTGCGCGGATCGCCGCCTAGTACTGAGTCATAAACCAGACCAATACTGAGCATTTCCATAATTTGAGGTAAGCAGATCATGGCGTTAATCAACCCCATATAAATACCAATACGCATAGCGGGCGCAACATTCGCACACATGATAAATGGTACCGTAATCACACCAGCCCAACCCACACCGACTAATGCCATACAAGCCAGAGTCATGTACAAATCAGTCGTGAGCTGCATAGATAGGAAACCTAAACCGCCAATGGCTAAACAGACCGCATACACTTTGTTATCCCCAAATTTGTGGATAGTTTTGGCAATAAAGAATGACACGATTAACGTGGTGACGTGCATCACTGCAAAGGCGGTACCGCCTTGTGCCGTACCTTCAGCAAAACCAGC
>JAQXDG010000200.1 GCA_029251505.1 Glaciecola sp.
GGTCCATCGAGCATAATTTTATGATCAGCAATAACGATAACGCGATCAACTAATGACAACATCTCTGGTTTATGGGTAATTAAAATGAGCGTTTGTTCTGGTTGTATGTTTTGTTTGAGTGCTTGTGTGACTTTCATTTCAAACGTGCGATCAATCGACGCGGTGGGTTCATCAAGCAGCCAAATATTAGGTTGACGCAAAAAGACCTTAGTCAAATTCACCAACTGCTTTTGCCCACCAGATAATCCAGTTCCCCCTTCCGCAATCGGGCATTGTAACCCCATAGGGTGCTTAGCAATAACGGCTTGCTGTAAACCTGTAATCTCAGCGGCTTTGAGGATCAGATCATCACCCGGATCAACTAAACCCAAAATTAGATTTTCACGCAAAGAGCCTTTAAATAAACGCCCTTCTTGTTGGATATAACCAATATGTTCTGCTAAAACAGGTTTTGAGATATGACTTAAATCAACCCCATCTAGAGTAACTGTGCCAGTGGTAGGACGAAATAATCCAGACAACAACTTTAACAACGTCGACTTACCCGAACCAACTGGACCAATAATGCCAATTTTTTCACCCGGTTTGATTTTTAACGCTTTGATATTTAATGCAGTGCGTTCATCATAATTAACAAGCACATCTTGGAAATGATATTGACCATAGATTTTTTCAACCATGATAGGCTCATCAACACCATGATGATCATCTTCTAAAGACCACATACGATCTAACCCCTGTAAAGCCGCTTTAACATGCCCCCACTGCACGAGCATCGATGGGATTTTACTTGAAGGAGTCAACACACGCCCAGATAAGATGCTACAGGCAATCAATCCGCCCATACTCAAATCACCACTACTGACTTTAATAGCCCCTAAAGCAACAATCGAGATATAGGAGATCTGATGCAAAGAAGCAATCCAAAACTGAGAATGCTCACTCACTTTGCGCATATCTAAATCATAGACTCGGGCTTCATCCGTGGTATTGAGCCAATTAGAGAGCATTCGCCAGCCACCCTGACCGGCCTTAATCGTCTCTGCCCCTTCAACCGTTTCAACTAATAAGCCTGTTTTTAAGTTATTTGCTTCGGTTGCGGAACGAGTTAAACGTTCCACTTTACGACGAAACACAATTCCAATAATCACAGAAATAACCGCAAACCCAAATGGAATGTATGCCAACGGACCCGCAATCATATAAATGACTAGGGTAAAGACGATGATAAAGGGTAAATCAACAAATAACTGACTAGGGATGGTGACTAAAAAATTACGAATGGTTTCGTAACCTTTAAGCTGAGCAGCTAAACTACCGACACTGGCAGGTAGTTGGTCTAAACGTACGCTCAAAAAACGAGAATAAATTGCTTTAGCTAAATGCCGATCAATATTGTCACCTAAACGTTCATTAATGAATGAGCGTAAAAACTTCACTATCAATTCAAATCCAATGGCAATAAACACGCCTAATGTTAGGGCTAATAATGTTTGTTGTGCGCCAGTCGGCACAACCCTATCATAGACTTGCATGCTATACAGTGAGGTCGCTAAGGCAACAATATTAATTAATATTCCGCCGACGATGATCTCTTTTAAACGTGATTTTTCATGCATTACGGCGTCTAATACGACTTTAAATACTTCTGAAGTTTTAATATCTAAAGGACGTACTAGGATCATTCTTGCAATTTGATATCCCTCTAAATTTTCAGATGTTTCTTCAATCCAGTCGTTAGTTTCTTCGTCTTGTCGCTGCACAATCCATTGTCCCAATGCATTTTGTGCTCTTAATATCGACCAACCGAGCCCTTCAGTAAATAATAATGCAGGCGTTTGTGTCTGATCGACATCTTTATTGTTTAACCATTGTATTTTAGGTAAATTCAGCTCTTTACTGATAAATTCAAGCTGAGTTTGTCCTTCAGTTTGCGTACTTGAATTTGTTACCGCAGCTTGCAAAGCAAGTCTATCGGCTGGTTGACGCTGGATCCGGGCCAATCTCATCAGGGTATTAAATAATATAACCATTAATCTCTACTTCATTTGTGTAGGCTGACTAGCAACAAGCGTTGCGTCTAACCCTTTAACTAAAAATGCTAATCGCCAATAGCTAAGCACTTTAGCGGCTTTTAAATCTGCTAGCTCTAACTCTGCTTGGGAAAGTTCACGTGCAGTATTCATGACTTCTACCCAAGAACGTCTCCCAGCTAAATACTGCCGGTTAAATGCTTCGGCAATATCGGTATTGGCTGACAAACTTAGCTCTAATGCAGCTTGTCGTACATCCAATAAATTCAATTGAGTTAACTCTAAACGAACACGCTCGGTAATATTGCGCTCGACGACTTGCACTTCAGCTTGCAGGGTTGCTGTTTTAAGACCGGCAAGTTGGACTTGTTTTAAAGCCGAAAGGCCGGCACCAAAATTAGATTGCATACCGACAAATATACGATTTGAAAACGGGATAGAGGTAGAAAAATCTCCTCGTTGATGTTCTGCTCGTAGATAAATTTCAGGTGCCAAAGAAGCTTTTTCTTCCTTTACGGCGGCTTCACTGCGTTGAATATCCGCTGCGAAACGCATCAAGGTAGGGCTAACATTTAAAGCAGAATCCGTCATAAGTGTTGACGTTTTCAAATCAAAATCTAAATATTGTTTAGGTGCCGTATCAGATGAAATTGGCTGTCCTGTTAATTGTTCAATTTTTACTTTCGCGGCATCACTTTGTAATTGAACATTGATTATTTGAGCTTGAACTTGGGCTAAACGCGCCACACTTAACCGCACTTCAGAGGGCGAGCTAGCGCCTTTATCCGCACGGCGAGCAACACTATCTCGTAAGGTTTCATGAGTAGTGATACTTTTATATAATGCCGTTTCTCGTAATGTGGCGACATACCAATCGCCCCAAGCTTGTAACACCGCTTGAGCCAGTTGTAATTTCGTTTCTTCGATTGTGAAGTTTTGACTTGCTAGTGCTGCAGCACTTTTTTCTCTACCGGCATCTAATCGTCCAAACGTATACAAAGGTTGTTGCAAGCGAAAGGTAGTAACATTATTCGCGCCACTATAATTAACATCGTTAGCACGGGTCACCGCTGCATTTTCAAAACTAACCGAAAACGTCGGATAATATTGTTCATTAGCTAATTCAAGCTCAGTGGATGCGACAGCTTGACGTGCTCTTTCTACCAACACATCAGGATGTGAGTTAACCGTTTGGTGTATTAAATCATGTAGATTTCCAGCTTGGGTGAATGCAGAAAAACACATCACCGCTGAATAAAGTATATACCGCATAGATTCTTCTTTTTATTATGCTGCTTTGTATTGTGACGCTATATTATTAAGAATAAGGGAGGGCAGCATCGCCCTCCATCCAACTCAATTATGCAGTAATAACGACGGAATCATCACCG
>JAQXDG010000201.1 GCA_029251505.1 Glaciecola sp.
AGAAGGCTATAATCGTTCTATCATTGATAATGATCCCTGCGGTCATGCAGAAATTATGGCTATCCAGTCTGCAGCCCAAAATATCGACAATTACCGAATCTTAGATGCGACTATCTATGTCACGCTAGAGCCCTGTGCTATGTGTGCTGGCGCAATCGTACATGCCCGAATTAAGCGTGCGGTATTTGGCGCATCTGATCATAAGACTGGTTGTGCGGGTAGTATTTTAAACCTTTTGCAACACGATAAACTAAATCATCAAGTTGAGGTGCAACGGGGGGTAAAGGCTGGAGAATGCTCGAGTAAGATCTCTGCTTTTTTTAAAGGACGTCGTGCGCAAATTAAAGCGCTCAAACAAGCCAACAAAGCTGCACAGGAAGAGTAGTTAGGCCTCAACGTTATCCGCATCAATATTAAATAAATTGAATAATTTACGACGTTGGAGTATTTTTTTGTGATTGCGTTTTAGCATTAAGCGACGACGCGATGAGCTTGGCGCGAGCGCTCTATTGGAACGGTAAAATTTACTTTTTCTCATGATTGCTTTCCTATAATTACTGACTCGTAGTACTGTCTTGTTGGCTAATATACATTAAACTATCATGATATCTGCGGATATTTTCAACATATTTTACTGCCACATCCCCTCGCGCAAATCCATATTTCGTGTTTTGATAATGTTGTTTTTGTTTAAGTAGTGGTAGATGTTGTTTTACGTCAACCCATAAATCAGGATCAAATCCTTTTCGTTGCGTCAAAATACGCGCATCCTCAACGTGCCCTAATCCAAGATTATATGCTGCTAGTGCAAAATACAATTTATCAGGATCATTAATACGAGCCGGAATACGATTATATAAACTGCGTAAATACGTCGCTCCACCACGAATACTTTGCTCTGGATCAAGCCGTGATTGTATGCCTACTTCCTTCGCCGTGGGCAGGGTTAACATCATCAGTCCCCTTACACCGGTAGGTGAACGAGCATTGCGCTTCCAATGACTTTCTTGATAACTGGTTGCGGCCAATAATTGCCAATTAAATTCACCCGAATACTGCTCAAACCAAGGTTGATAAGTCGGTAACTGTGCTTCAATGGCAGCTAAAAATGCGCGTGTATCAACATAGTCAAATTCGCGAATGTGGCCAAAATACTTATCAATCAAACGGCTAAATTCACCGCTATGTTGTAGTTGTCCAAAATACTCTAATAATGCCCCGAGCAAAGAATCGTCCTGATGAGGATGCAGTAACCATTGCTGTGCTGCAGTGACATTCAAATCTAGTCCCATTTTAATTGCGGGGTAACGTCGACGCATCACATTGACTAAGGCTGAATTTGCAATCGTCGCATCAATTTTTTGTTCGGCGACCATTAATAACAATTCTTCATCATCATATTGATCAACTTGTTGCCAATTGAGCGCATCATTGTCCGTTTCTGGAAGCTGAGCCTGTAATATCGCCGCTTGCTGACTATTGCGCTGGACAAAGACCTTACCGCTGAGTTGATCTAAGGCAGATAAAGACCGGGCATTACGATGCACCACTACTTGATGAGTGTAATATTGATACGCCGGACCTAATTTAAATTGAGTCAAGGTTTCGGCAGAAAAGGCAAATTGCGAAGCTATGACATCGACCCGCTGGTGCTGCAAATCTTTTAGCATGTTCGCGTCGGAGTAATAAGGTTTAATTTCTAACTTTACACCAATAAAGTCAGCAAAACCTTTTGCTAACTCGTATTCGAAACCACTGGGTTGATCATTTTGTAAATAGTAAGAATTGGCACCATACTCGGTGGCAATGACGATTTTGTCTTCCTGTAAAATACGTTTTAGCTCATTACTCGGTTTGGCAAAGTCATAACAGCCATGCATTGCTCCAAGCATCAACAGCACAATAGCAAAACGTAGCCTTGTCCAATGTGGGATGTGTGGCGTCAAACTCGAAGAATAATTCATGACATTGCCTTCTCAAAATATTTTAACCGGACAGTTAGGTTAAAAGTTAACCGATATACTTGCTATGGTAAATGTTTCTTATCAAATTGTCTTATTTATTCTATAATTGGACATTGAAATTTGTCCTTCATCAGTCTGGAATCCACGTTATGTTAATCCTGCCCGGCAGCACCTCGTTATCTGAATTTGCCAATCAAAAATTACTCGACGCTTGTCAATCTCAAGGTCTCCCTGTCACCGCTATTAATGCTCAATATGTGCATTTTATTGCTGTATCTACTGAGTTATCGGATGCACAGCATGCAGTGTTGGGTAAGTTATTAACGTATGGGCCAAAGCGTAACGATTTCGATCATGCCGGAGAGCTGTTTTTAGTGACGCCTCGCTTTGGTACGATTTCACCGTGGTCATCAAAAGCAACGGATATCGCGCACAATTGTGGATTATCCAATGTCAGCAAAGTGGAACGTGGCGAAGCATATTATTTGACGACGAGTGCCTATTTAACTGATGAACAACGTCAGCAAGTCAAAGCACTGATTCATGATCGTATGACGCAAGTTGTACTGGATGATATGGATGATGCTCATAATTTGTTTGTTACCGAGGCGCCAGGGCATTTTGCATCGGTAGACATCTTAGGCCAAGGTAAACAAGCGCTCGTGGATGCGAACATTAACTATGGCCTTGCGTTAGCTGACGATGAAGTGGATTATTTATTTACCAGTTTTACACGCCTTAAGCGTAATCCAAATGACATCGAATTATATATGTTTGCTCAAGCAAACTCTGAACACTGCCGTCATAAAATATTTAACGCTGATTGGACAATTGATGGTGAAGTTCAGCCTAAATCTTTGTTTAAGATGATCAAAAACACATTCGCCCACACGCCTGAATTTGTTCATTCTGCTTATTCAGATAACGCTGCCGTAATGGAAGGCAATACTGCGGGACGTTTTTTCCCTTCACCTACGAGTCATCAATATGAGTATCATGCAGAAGCTATTGATATCTTGATGAAAGTTGAAACCCATAATCACCCAACAGCGATTGCTCCTTTTGCTGGTGCCGCAACAGGTTCTGGTGGTGAGATTCGTGACGAAGGAGCAACTGGACGAGGCTCTAAACCAAAAGCAGGTTTAGTCGGTTTCAGTGTTTCTAATTTACATATTCCTGGGTTGGCTCAGCCGTGGGAAATCGCTTATGGCAAACCGTCACGCATCGTATCGGCATTAGATATTATGCTAGAAGGGCCATTAGGTGGCGCTGCATTTAATAATGAATTTGGTCGTCCTAACTTACTTGGATATTTTCGTACCTATGAACAGACAGTAACGAGTTTTAATGGCCAAGAAGTACGTGGCTATCACAAACCTATCATGTTAGCGGGTGGCTTAGGTAACATTCGTAAATCGCATACACAAAAAGGTGAAATCACCGTCGGTGCTAAGTTGATTGTCTTGGGTGGACCAGCAATGAACATTGGTTTGGGCGGTGGTGCTGCTTCATCAATGGCATCAGGGCAGTCCAATGAAGATCTGGATTTTGCATCGGTACAACGTGATAACCCTGAAATGGAACGTCGCTGTCAAGAAGTCATCGACCGTTGTTGGCAAATGGGGGATGACAATCCTATCCAGTTCATTCACGATGTTGGTGCCGGTGGTATTTCGAATGCATTCCCTGAACTGGTTAACGATGGAGGGCGTGGAGGTAATTTCGAATTACGCAACGTGCCGAATGATGAGCCTGGTATGTCACCACATGAAATCTGGTGTAATGAATCTCAAGAACGTTACGTGTTATCGGTTGCACCTGAAAATCTAGCTATCTTTAGCGCATTATGTGAACGTGAACGTGCGCCATTTGCCGTTGTCGGTGAAGCCACACAAGCTCCACATTTGTTACTTACCGATAAAGTACATAACAACAATCCAATCGACATGCCATTAGATGTGTTATTGGGCAAGCCACCTAAAATGCACCGTGATGTGACAAGTGCTAGCTTTACGGGTTCACCAGTCGTGCTTGATGGTGTCTCGGTTGAAGATGCTATTGGTCGCATATTACGCTTACCGACGGTTGCAGAAAAAACCTTCCTCATTACCATCGGTGATCGCTCCGTGACCGGTTTAGTTGCGCGAGACCAGATGGTCGGGCCGTGGCAAATTCCCGTCGCAGATGTCGCCGTCACCGCTGCATCCTTTGATACCTATCATGGTGAAGCGATGGCGCTTGGTGAACGTACGCCGGTTGCACTGATTAATCATGCCGCATCAGCACGTTTAGCCGTTGCCGAAGCCTTAACCAATATTGCCGCTTCGGATATAGGCTCATTGAAGCGCATTAAATTATCAGCCAACTGGATGTCCCCAGCGGGTCACCCAGGTGAAGATGCGGGTTTATACGAAGCCGTTAAAGCGATTGGCGAAGAGTTGTGTCCTGCTTTAGATTTGGCAATCCCAGTGGGTAAAGACTCCATGTCAATGAAAACCCAGTGGGAAGAAAATGGCGAAACTAAAACGGTGACGTCGCCCTTATCACTGGTGATTACTGCGTTTGGTGCGGTTCAAGATATTCGTAAAACATTAACGCCACAACTACATCTTGACCAAGGTGATTCACATTTAATTTATATCGATTTAGGTCAAGGTCAGCAGCGTTTAGGTGGTTCGTGTTTAGCCCAAGTGTATGGCCAATTAGGTGATACTGTTCCAGACGTTGATGATGCGCAATTATTGAAAGGCTACTTTAATGCGCTGCAAACATTAGTGAGTCAACAACAATGTTTGGCTTATCACGATGTCTCTGATGGTGGTTTATTCACCACATTAGTTGAGATGGCGTTCGCGGGTCACTGTGGTCTAGACGTCGATCTGTCTGCATTGGGAAATAGCACTCAAGCGTTACCAATTTTGTTTAATGAAGAATTAGGTGGTGTCATCCAAGTCTCTGCGACGCAACTTGACCAAGTTCAAGCTGTGCTTGCTGAGCATGGGTTAGCGCATTGTGCGCATATCATTGGTCAGCCGATTGCGGGTGATGCAATCACAATGACTCTAGCTGGTGAAACGCTCGTCTCTGCATCACGTATTGAGCTCCGCACAATGTGGGCTGAAACCACCTATAGCATGCAAGCAATGCGTGATAATCCAGCAACAGCTAAACAAGAACATGCAGCAAAACAAGATCAAACGGATCCAGGTTTGCATGCCGAATTAAGTTTTGACTTGAATGAAGATATCAGTGCGCCGTATATTGCTAAGGGTGTGTTACCTAAAATCGCTATTTTACGTGAGCAAGGTGTCAACTCTCATTATGAGATGGCTGCAGCGTTTGACCGTGCTGGGTTTAGTGCGATTGATGTACATATGTCGGATATCCTTTCAGGAAAAGTAACCTTAGATCAGTTTGAAGGATTAGCAGCTTGTGGCGGTTTCTCTTACGGTGATGTATTAGGAGCGGGTGAGGGTTGGGCTAAATCCATTTTATATAACGAACAAGCAAAAGCTGAATTTGCCGCATTCTTTGAGCGTAATTCGACCTTTGCTTTGGGGGTGTGTAATGGGTGTCAGATGTTGTCAAACTTACACAGTATTATCCCGGGTACCGAAAATTGGCCGCACTTTGTGCAAAACCAATCCGCTCGCTTCGAAGCACGTGTCGCTATGGTTGAAGTTCAAGCGTCGCCTTCGGTATTATTTGCAGGTATGGCAGGTTCCAGAATGCCAATTGCGGTATCGCACGGTGAAGGGCATGCTGAGTTTGCATCAAGCCAAGCATTGACACAGATTGAACAGCAACAACAAGTCAGCCTGCGTTACGTGGACAACAACGGCCAAGTAACTGAGCAATATCCAGCGAATCCCAATGGTTCGATTAACGGCATTACCGGTCTAACGTCAAACGATGGTCGAGTGACAATAATGATGCCTCATCCGGAGCGTGTCTTTAGAACCGTTGCTAACTCGTGGCATCCAGCGCAATGGCAAGAAGATAGCCCATGGATGAGATTATTTAGAAAC
>JAQXDG010000002.1 GCA_029251505.1 Glaciecola sp.
TCTGATAAAAGCCTCAGTGTTACCTTTGATCATGCCAAGAATCAGTTTTTTACGTCCGTTCCAGTAGACAAACAGGTTGTTTTTCCCCTAAACGGCTATGTCGACAACCAACTGTTCAGAATTGATCTTCCTTATCAATTATCTACAGGGAAAACCGAATTTTTCTATCAGTTTGTTAACTCACGCGGACAACCCCGTGAATACAAGATGCATGTTGTCAATCAAGAATCACAATCACTCCCTATCGGAGTTTTAGACACAATTAAAGTCGTTATTAATCGAGGATCCTCATCTCGACAAACTTTTGCTTGGTTCGCCCCTAGCTTGAACTATCAATTGGTGCGCTTGCAACAATTTAAAGATGGTGAAGTACAAGGTGATATCAAGTTACGTGTGCACAAATCTCTTTAAGCTTCTCTTTCCCTATCCTCGGTAGTTTTCAGCAAACTAACCTTGCTATTTGCAATAATTTTGTTATCTTGCACATCTGGTCAGACCATTATCAAGGTAAAATATGAACGACATTATATGGATTTGTGCACTCGCCCTATTATTCGCAATTTGTGCTTATCATCGGTTTAGCATACTAAAGACTTCAGCTGTCACAGCCGTATTACTCATTTTTGGTACCATTACCGGACATTTTTCGTTCCTGTCATGGTGTGTGTTTATCCTCGTGTTTGGCGTGTTAGGTAATGTCAATCTGCGTCAACGTTATTTAAGCAAGCGCTTATTCGCTTTGTACAAACGTATTAGCCCGGAAATGTCAATCACTGAACAAGAAGCGATTGATGCTGGAACAGTATGGTGGGACGGACAATTATTTAGCGGTCAGCCTGACTGGCACAAATTACATAGTGTTAAAAAACCAATTTTAAGCAATGAAGAACAAGCCTTTTTAGACGGTCCTGTTGAAACAGTCTGTCTAATGGTAGATGAATGGCAAATTAACCATGTTGATGCTGATTTATCACCTGCTATTTGGCAATATCTCAACGACAATCAATTCTTTGCGATGATCATCAAAAAAGAATACGGTGGTTTGGCATTTTCTGCCTATGCACAATCACGAATACTACAAAAATTATCAGGTGTCTCTGCCGTTTTATCGACCACCGTTGGTGTGCCAAATTCTTTAGGTCCTGGTGAGTTATTACAACATTATGGCACACCGGAACAGCAGCAATACTATTTACCACGCTTAGCTCAAGGTCTAGACATACCCTGTTTTGCATTAACTAGTCCCGAAGCTGGCTCTGACGCAGGTGCGATCACTGATAAGGGCATTATTTGCAAAGGGCTATGGAAAGGTCAAGAAGTCATCGGTATCAAACTCACGTTTGATAAACGGTATATTACGTTAGCTCCCGTTGCCACGGTCATCGGTCTGGCATTTAAGTTACATGATCCTGAGCAATTATTATTCAACAAAACGGATATTGGGATCACCTGCGCATTATTACCTCGCGAGACTGAAGGCTTAGAGATTGGTAAGCGTCATTTCCCGTTAAATGTGCCTTTCCAAAATGGGCCTATTCGCGGTCAGGATATCTTTGTGCCACTCGATTATATTATTGGAGGGGCTGATATGGCAGGTAAAGGTTGGCGGATGTTAATGGAGTGCTTATCAGTTGGGCGATGTATTACCCTACCCTCAGGATCGGCTGGCGGAAGTAAGTCTGTTGCACTAGCAACCGGTGCTTATGCACGTATTCGTCGCCAATTCAAAATGCCTATTGGCAAAATGGAAGGGATTGAAGAAATGCTAGCCCGTATTGGCGGTAGCACCTATATGATGGATGCAGTGACATCACTGTCGACGACCGCGGTCGATTTAGGTCAAAAACCATCTGTAATCTCAGCCATCTGCAAATACCACCTCACTGAGCGGATGCGTGTTGTTGTGAATGATGCCATGGATATTCACGGTGGCAAAGGGATTATGTTGGGTCCAAATAATTATTTAGGTCGAGGGTATCAAGGGATCCCAATCGCAATTACTGTAGAAGGTGCAAATATTTTAACACGTAATATGATGATATTTGGTCAAGGCGCCATGCGCTGTCACCCTTTTGTGTTAGATGAAATCAAAGCTGCTGCATTAACGGATCAAAAAGCGGCGTTGGCCGCGTTTGATTCTGCTGTATTTGGTCACATTGGTTTTGCGCTTTCCAACTTCGTAAAAAGTAGTTGGTTCACGTTAACAGCAGGCTATTTATCAGCCAGTCCATTTAACGATAGCACCAAACATTATTATCAATTACTCAATGGATATAGTGCCAATTTAGCGTATTTAACTGATGTTTCAATGAGTGTTTTAGGTGGTAGCTTAAAACGTCGTGAACGTTTATCTGCTCGTCTAGGCGACATATTAAGCCATTTGTATTTAACATCAGCCGTACTCAAACGCTTTAATGATGAAGGTCGATTACCCGAGCATGAAGCACTAATGCATTGGGCAATGCAAGATGGCATATACCATATTGAGGTTGCGATCGATGAGTTTATTCGTAACTTCCCAGTGACAGCGGTTCGTATAATGCTGCGCATTGTTGTGCAACCACTAGGACGAACGCGTCAGCGCCCAAATGATCAAACAGAACATGCTATCGCTCAACTGTTGCAAACACCTTGTCATGCACGCACGCTGTTGGGTGCTGGGCAGTTCACCCGCCCTGTTAAAGGTAATTTGTTAGGAGAATTAGAAGCCACGCTGAGCGATATCGTTGCAGTAGAACCCATATTTGATCGTATTTGCAAGTATTATCAAGAAAAACATCTATTTACACAACTTGATGTAATGGCAAAGCGTGCTCTTAAAGATACCGTCATTACTGAGTCAGAAGCGGAATTAATGATTAGAGCTGAAGCTGGGAGATTAAAAACGATAAATGTAGACGAGTTTGCGCCAGAAGAACTAGTATTTAAAAAATCAATCAGCTAAATCAATTTTATCCACTAGCAATACAACCTGTGTGCGAGAGCTCACATTAAATTTTTTGAATATTGCACTGATATGAGCTTTTACTGTTGCTTCGGTAACGAAAAGCTCTTCAGCGATTTGCTTATTCATTTTACCCTCTTTCAAACATCTAAGTACCCGTAATTGCTTGGGGGTTAATCCTTTGATATGCTCGATTGATGTCATTAAATCTGGCGCATGGACTCCTATCTTATCAATGTACTTTTCTGGAATAAATTTCCCTCCATCTAGCACTGTCATAATGGCATGTGCCATTTTGCGTGAGCTGAAGGTTTTAGGGATATATCCGCGTGCGCCGTAATGCATGGCAATATTGACACTTTCTTCATTATCACTAGCTGTTACAACAATAATTGGTGTATTGGCTGATTTATCAATCACCGAAGTGAGCCCATAATAATTATCAGAACCTGGCATATTTAAATCCAGTAAAATTAAATCAATGTCAGGGTGATTTTTAATCGCGTTGAGTGTACTAGATAAACTGTCCGATTCAATAATTTTCATATCATCAAAAAAAGGATTGAGAGCGGCTTGTAAAGCTTCTCGAAAAAGAGGATGATCATCTGCAATTAAAAACGTGCTCATATTTAT
>JAQXDG010000043.1 GCA_029251505.1 Glaciecola sp.
ATAAATAAGTCACCTCACACTATTGTATAGTATTGATAAATAAGACTTCAAATTCTTTAGCTGCTTTTTCCCAGGTAAACTTGGTGTGCATTGCCCGTTTTTGCATTTGTAAAAATCGTTCAGGTTGCTCCAAATACAACAACAACGCCCTACGAATACAAATTAATAATGCAATCGGTTCGGGGTCAATAAACATGAACCCGGTGGAGTCATGTGCGTTTTGATCGATTCCGACAACGGTGTCACTTAACCCGCCGACATGACGAACAATCGGTAAGGTGCCATAAGCCAGTGAATACATTTGATTTAGACCACAAGGTTCAAATTCTGATGGCATTAAAAAGAAGTCAGAACCCGCTTCAATTAAGTGTGCTAATTCAGGTTTAAAGCCTTCGATAAATTTGAATTTAGTCGGATGTACGCGACTTAAATCGGCTAGTTGCTGACATACATAAGGATCACCCGTACCGACAATGGTGAGTTGCAAGTTATGCTGCATCAATTCACCCAAAATAGGTAATATATAATCAAAGCCTTTTTGTGCGGTTAAACGACATACCATGCCAATTAACGGCGTTTTAGGCTCATCAGCAAAACCTGATTCAGCCTGAAGTGCTTGTTTGCAAATCGCTTTTCCCGATAAATCATTAACGTCATAACGAGCAGGGATTAATGGGTCTGTGCTGGGATCCCATTGCGTATAATCACACCCATTTAAGATCCCTTTGAGATCGGATGAGCGATTTTGTAAGCATAAGTGCATGCCGTGCCCACCTAAATTGGTCAAAATTTCTTGGGCGTAAGTTGGGCTGACCGCAGTAATCTTATCGACATAAGTAATACCTATTTTCATCATGTTGATATGCGGGTTTAAATCCAAGTGCAGGGCTTGACGGTAATTTTCAATCATCGGGATTTCATGTAAATTAAAACTCCCTTGGAATGCGGCATTATGAATGGTTAAGGTGGTTTTGGTATGCGCAAAAAAACCTTCCGCAAATTGGGTCTTGTTGTGTTTGACAAAAAATGGCACCAAGCCAGTATGCCAATCGTTACAATGCATCATATCCGGTTGAAAATCGATAACCTGTAAAATATCAATGACTGCCGCACTGAACAAACCAAAGCGCTCGCCGTTATCAGTGTAGGCAACGTTATTTTCAGCATACAGACCGGCACGGTTAAAACAGGCGTGCCCGACCAAATGCACTTTGACTGCCCCAAGTTGATATTCATACCGACTAAATTGTCGATGAGAGCTAGTAAACTCGCCATGCGAATGCAAATTGAATTGATCGATTACCGTCTTATAGGCTGGCATGACTATCACTACTTCATGACCTAGAGCGGCATAAGCAAGGGGGAGGGCTTTAGCGACATCCGCTAAACCACCGGTTTTGATAATATCTTCAACTTCTGAAACGATAAATGCGATTTTCATATTACTTCTTCTGTACCTTTGGTGCGCGTGCGGCGATAGCTTGATAAACCGAAAACCTGTTGTTACCACCTAATTTACTCGATGGACCAACATGCTCAAGCATAACATCGGCATAGTTTAAAAAGCTATTAGCGACTAATACCAAACTTCCTTGTTCGATGAGGTGCTCACGCGCTTGCGCTAAGAATCCATAGGCAATCGAGTAATCGGTGTTCACACCCGTATGAAACGGCGGATTGGTAATGATATGGGCGAATTTGCCTTCAACATTGGTTAAACCATTGCTGGCAATAACATCGCCTTGCAAATGGTTTAAGTGTAATGTGCGCTGAGCACAATACAAGCTTAATGCGTTAATTTCACTTAATACTAGATGTAATGGGCTGTTAGAGTCATTTTCTGCATTAAATTTCGCATGTTGCACTCCAACATATGCGGCGATGACACCTGCGCCACAAGCAAAATCTAGCACTTGGCCTTTCATATTTTTAGGTAAATGAGACAACAAAATATGGGTGCCTGGGTCTAACGCATCTTGTGAAAATACACTTGGCAAACCAGCAACTTGCCATGTGACATCATTTAATTCGTATGTTTTGGTAGTGAGATAGCTGTCTAAGTCAAATGCTTTGGCACCAGCTTTCACTGTGCCAACAAATAGACCACAATGTTTAGCCGAATCGACTTTATTGACATGATCACAGACGACTTCGAGGTGTTTTCCACAACTTTTTATGCCGCTTTTGTTGTGCCCGACGATAAAAATTTGACCTTGTGGTTTGACGACATTGGCAAGGTTAGCTAGCAGCATAGTTAAATGTGCTTTAACCTTTGGCATATAGACAATGGCAGTATCGTACAATTCATCGGGTACGTTGAGGTGGGTGTTAAACTCATGGCGCGTAAAATCTGCCGCATACGCTTGCTCATAGATATCATAAAATTGATGAAATCCAGTGACGTGATTACCTAGTTCAAAAAAGACCTCTGCGTCTATAGGATTAACGACAATAACTTTGCCGTCGGTGTAATATTCTTTGTTACGCAGGATAACCTGACTTTCTGCACTCATCATTAACCTTGCGCTCCAAATAAAAGATCCCATACACCATGTCCTAGTTTTTGTCCGCGCACTTCAAATTTAGTGATCGGGCGATACTCTGGACGAGGAATATAATCGTTAGTAGGACTGAGGTTGGTATAGTTTTCTTGGGTTTGCATGACTTCTAGCATGTACTGGGCATAAGGTTCCCAATCTGTCGCCATGTGCAGCTGTCCTTGTGGGGCTAGCTTTTTGTGCACACGCTGGGCAAATTCAGTTTGCACGATACGACGTTTGTGATGTCGTGTTTTATGCCAAGGATCTGGGAAAAATAACTGTAAACGATGTAATGCATGATCGGCAATACACTTGTCGAGGACTTCAATTGCGTCGTGTTCAAATACCCGTAAATTAGTTATGCCAGCTTCTTCTGCATCAGCTAGACATGCACCTACACCCGGGCGATGAACTTCAATCCCAATAAAGTTTAACTCAGGTGCGTTTTTAGCCATTTCAACCAATGACTTACCCATGCCAAAGCCAATTTCTAATACGACAGGGTTAGTATTGCCAAATACGACGCGTAAATCTAACAGCCCCATCTCGACGCTAAGACCCATGCTAGGCCAGTTATTTTCAATGGCGCGGGCTTGGGCATTAGTTAAACGACCTTCGCGTTTGACAAAGCTTTTAATTTTGGAAACGTACACGCCGGCGGCTTCCGCTTCGGCTTGGTTTTGAAAACGACTCATATAAGTGCTCTGAATATCTAGATTGTGCGTATTATCCTGTGTTGTGCAAGGAATGTAAAACTTCTCAGGTTTTATTTTGCAAATTTGCAGGTTTTTATTTTATATAAATGCGCTAACATATTGTTTTTATTTTAAAGGTGGTTCGAAATGGCATTTGATTTTGCCCAAACAGCATTGGCGTGGTTTGACCAACATGGGCGTAAACATTTGCCATGGCAGCAAGATATTACGGCCTATTCGGTGTGGGTGTCGGAGATCATGCTCCAGCAAACTCAAGTATCTACTGTGATCCCTTATTATGAACGATTCATGCAATCGTTTCCGACGGTGACTGCCTTAGCTGAGGCGCCACAAGAAGACGTCTTGCATCATTGGACGGGCTTAGGCTATTACGCTCGCGCGCGAAATTTACATAAAGCGGCGCAGATAATTGCGACTGAGCATAATGGTGAGTTTCCCACTGATTTTGAGGATGTGCTTGCATTACCCGGTATAGGGCGTTCCACTGCCGGTGCCATCTTGTCTATTGCAGAGCACCAAATTCATGCGATTTTAGATGGTAATGTAAAAAGGGTTCTGACCCGGTTTTTTGCTGTGGAAGGCTGGACTGGCAGTAAAACTGTTGAAAATCAATTGTGGGAATTTGCCGATCAATTGACGCCACCACAACGCATTGCTGACTATACTCAGGTGATGATGGATTTGGGGGCGACGGTCTGTACTCGCAGTAAACCAAGATGCGAGGAGTGTCCGTTGCAAGTTGAGTGTCTGGCATTTGCTAGCGGACGTCAGGCAGAGCTTCCCCACAAAAAACCGCAAAAGACCATACCCACCAAATATACCACGGTGCTGATCCCAATGTTGTACGATAGAGTGTTGATGACCAAACGCCCAGATGAGGGCATATGGGGAGGGTTATGGTGGTTTGAAGGGGAGTTTACGCTGGAGCAACAAGCATTGCCTGTTGAGTTAGCGGAGGAAAATGCTGAATTCGAAGTGGCAGACCAACTTCATAAAGTCAATGCTGTCGAATCATTGCCCGAATTTAAACATACGTTCAGCCATTTTCACCTTCATATCCAACCTGTGATAATATATTTGGCAGAAGCGCAGGCTGGGCGGTTTGCTAAGGATGCTCAGGGGCGAGTTGCTGACGCATCGCCTAATTATGTCGCAACAAATTTACAGCAGTGGGTTGATTACCAGCAGCCGGCTGATATTGGGTTATGCAAACCCGCAATCACTATATTTAATCAATTACAACATCGTTAAGGAAATGACTAACATGGGCAGAACCGTTCACTGTGTACGTTTAAACAAAGAAGCTGATGGCTTAGATTTTCAACTTTACCCTGGTGAGCTAGGTAAACGCATTTATGATTCTATTTGCAAAGAAGCCTGGACCGATTGGCAGAAAAAACAAACCATGCTCATCAATGAAAATAAGCTCAATATGATGGAGCCAACGGCGCGTAAATTTTTAGAAGAACAAATGGAAGGGTATTTGTTTGAAGGCAAAGAACCTGATATCGAAGGGTACACACCCCCTGCTAAGTAGGCTTTTGCGCAGAAAAAAACAACGTTTTGGGCGTTATCTAAACAAATTGCAATTAAATGTATAAAAAGGGTTGACTTGAAGGTCGAAAATCCGTTTAATACGCACCTCACTTACGAAGTGCATCGCAGATATCGATGTGTTTACTTAAGTTGCCTCGATAGCTCAGTTGGTAGAGCAGCGGATTGAAAATCCGCGTGTCCCTGGTTCGATCCCGGGTCGAGGCACCATTTCTTCTAGGTTTACTGATAGTAATCAATACTTTGCAATGGATTGCTATCGGTAATACCGTAAAAAATACCGTAATTTGTGCATGAAATGTTTTAGTATATCAGGGCTATCACAATAGTTATGATGTTTATTTAGTTGCGAATATTAAAATTTTCTCTGTTGTTTTTTCAGTTCCAAATTAGCATTGTGCTTTTGTTGTGATAGAGCCTTTGACTCCAGTAATTTAGTTGTTTCATCTTTTACCCACTGATTAGCATTCTTTTCGTCCAACACACTACATTTGTATGGAGTTCGCATTGCACTGTCGTCCTCTCTAAATAAGCCAATCTCTTGGTGCGGTGTGACTCTATCAATCTTAATCCAACCTATTCCACGTCTTTTACCAATTGTAAATTGACAAAAAAGTATCATACTTTGGCGCGCTCGAAATAAGCTTTTTTAGACATATAAACTCATGTCATTACGTAAAAGTATCATACTTTGTAAATTGCATATCTAAATGATAACGAAACAGATGACAATAAAGTATCATACTTTGTAATTGCAGAACTTTTTCAAACTCGTGAATAAGGGTAATTACTCTTAATATAAGTATTCAAAAATCTACCTTTTGAACTATCCCTCATAGTTAAAAAACGTACATTCCAATTTATATTGTTAAAGGCTTGGAAAAAATCTCTTTGTATCTTTGTGCAGGTTTGCAGGGCAATCATCTATAGCTTGCCAATAGTCGATAATGCCTTTGACCGTTTTTAAGTCTACATGAGTACAATCATACATTACACGCAATAATTGCAATGTTGGCATAACCTCGACGTCAAACGCCTTTGCTAATTGCGTCATGTCTTGATCATCGGTAATAACGGGGACATTTAATTCTTGGGCGTATGCTATGTATAGGGCATCAACTTTTGATGGACCTGGCAACTCGGTTTGAACAAAATCCCAAACAAAGTCAAATGCACTATAAATAGATTTTTTCTGTTTCTTCCAATGGTAGGAAAGTGTTTTCTATTTTCTTCGTACTCGCCCTCGTCGACCCACGGAAATTTAGACTTTAACCTTCTATTTGATAGTTCATCATTTAACTCCTGAAGAATGTATAAACAATATTCACTATCGCCAAACGGCATGAATAAAAGCGGTCTAATGCTTTGAGCTAGCCTAATATACGTATTTGTATCGATCAGAATTTTAGACTGTGGCATCAGGTGAGCTCAGAGTGGATGCTCCGAGCATCTAACAGCGTCATATCTGTTATGGTTTGTAAAAATCCAGGGCCTTTGTCTTGTTCCTTTAAATATTTTCTCAAAATTTCAAAAAATGGTGTTTCAAAGGCTTTTTCAGTCTCAGCAATAAAATCATGAGCATTGAACTTTGGAATGTCGCCAAGAAGAGCAGCACTACAATTGCGATACTTCTTATTAAAGTTAGTAACTGCGCCCCCAAAATATTTCCCCATCTCGATGGGAGCGAAAGATTGAGACTCCGCATACTTATTAGTTTGGTTTACCACGGTATAAGGTGAAATCACCTGCTCGTCTGCAATCTCAAGCACTTTTACAATCTTAGATTGCGCATTTCTTTGGGCCAAAATTTGATGATACACACTCTCTGCTAACGCTTTCGGAAACAACAACGCACCGGCAAACTCATCAGCAAAGTCTTCTGCTTCATTACCTGATAGAGATGGAGATAAACAATGTCCCAATTCGTGAGCCATCCAAAACTTAAAATCATGCACATTTGTGTCTAAATTTAAATAAACCCATGTGGTCTGTGTATCAGGCAAGTATATATGTATCGCGTTTTCATGGGTTTTCTTTGTGCCCCACAAAACTGGCACAATTACAGCCTGAAGCTCTCGAAACCTTCGAATTAAATGACTAAAGTCTACAGTATCAACTTCACCGACATTTATGTCTTTGCGTACCTTTGAGGTAACCTGACACAAATAATCATAGTCGCAAGATGGAGACTTAAGAATTGGCGGCATTTCAAGAGTATCAAAGGGCAAGTACGGGACAAGATGCCTCAAAAACCGTCCTTTCTCCTTCGCTTTCTCAACATTAATTTTTGTAGTTTTCGAATTGCTTTTTTTTCGAAAAGCAATAACAGGAGCATCGTCCTCTTCATTAATGACAAGCTCAGAAAAACTGAGTTGCAAAAGTTTAGCAAACTGAAGTAGTTTGTTCGGACGCGGAAAGGATTTTTCTTTTAACCACTGGGATACCGCTTCTTTAGAAACGCCTAACCGCCCAGCCACAGCAGTTTGAGATAACCCTGAAGCATCCATTGCTTTGGTTGCGTTTTTAATGTTGAGTCTTTTTTTCATGTTCAAATTATATATGTGGCATCACCCAGAGTCAAGTTTTGTCAAGTTAAAATGAGATAACTTTCAGAAAATTAGTTACAGACTCCTTTTAAATGGTCTTTGCAATGGGTATTGTCTTATAAAAGGTTAACTTTTCAGAAAGTTAAGATAAAAACTGATTTAATCCACTAAACCCATCGTAAAAACACCTAACAAAATGCACCAAATGCCCTTCCCTCTCTTGCTCAGAATTAAATGATAACGATTACCTTTTTAAAGATCTTTATCTTTAATATCCATCTATTAGTGATAGAAAAGTACACTATCTCGCTATGAGAGAACGAAACACAAACAATATATTGATTATTAATGGCTTCAAATGACTATTTCATTATCATCTCTCTAAGTTTTAATCTTTTACTAGACACAAAAAATCAGTTATCACGAACATTCAGAAGTTAATTTTCAATCATTAAATTAACAAATATTTAAAAAACACTTGAAATCACAAAAAAAAAGGGATAACGTTTACCCTTAATGAAGATAATTAACATTACATCAACATACAAACAAAGAGAAACAATATGATCACACAAAAATTCAACCGAAGCCTCGTAAGTGCTGCAGTTACTGCCTCACTCACGTTTTCAGTTTCAACATTTGCGCAAGAAAACGAAGAAACCAAAATCGTTGAAAAAGAAGGAATTGAGCAAATTGTCGTCACTGGCTCTGTCGCTGGACGCTCTCAAATTGAGTCGGCGATTTCAGTAACTAGTGTAGATGATGAAGTTATTAGAAACTTCAAACCGAACTCAGAAGTTGAGATGTTTAGGTTATTACCGGGTATACAAGCTAATGGTAATAATGGTCCAGGAGGAAATGCCAATATTGCAGTACGAGGTTTACCAGTTGCGACTGGCGGATCCCCTTTTGTACAGATTCAGGAAGATGGTCTGCCTACAGTTTTATTTGGTGATATGCAATTCGGTAATAATGATTACTGGACCAGATTTGATGCTTCAGTCGCTCGCCTTGAATCAGTGCGAGGTGGTACAGCAACAACTTTTGCCTCTCAAGCTCCAGGCGCAATAATAAACTACATTTCGCATACAGGTGCAGTTGAGGGCGGCTTTGTCAACTTGTCAACCGGAATTGGATACGATGAGAAAAGATTAGATTTTAGATATGGGGGGGAAGCTTCCGATTCAGTTCTGTATCACGTTGGTGGTTACGTCAAAAATGGTCGTGGTCCGTTGGACCCTGGCTTTATTACTTCTGAAAGCTCACAGGTAAAAGGCAACTTAACCAAATATCTAGCTGATGACGAAAGCTATGTCCGTTTCAATTTTAAAGTTGCTGACACACAGGAGCCTTTTTATACGGGATCTTTAGCGCTTGCTGATATAAACGGCAATAAGATTTCTAATCTACGCCCTTACCCAACAATGGATGGACGCTCTGATAGTAATTTATCACCATTGAATCAGAATTTCTTAATTGTTAATCGCGATGGTGCTGTTGAACGAGTGGGTATGACAGGTATCTCCACAAGTGCCTTAGCTATTGGTAATGAAGTACATTACGTTCTAGAAGATGATATTATTATAGACAACAAAATGCGTTGGACTGATATGAGCGGCTCTTTTAACGAACCCTTCCATGGACCTACACTTACATCAAATGTACTAGGTTCAGCAGTTAATGGAGCAGTAGTTGGCTCTATTCAATACGCAAATGGACAACAACAGGGTCTAGATTACGACTTACCGTATATTGATAGAGATACTAACGTGTCGACCCAAATGAACGATGTGGGAAGCTTAGTTAATGACTTAACTATTTCTAAAGAGTTTGACTTGGATGGAAACGCTATATCAGTGCGTGGCGGTTACTTTTACATGAACCAAAAGATTGCGATGACTTGGCATACAAATCGAAACTTTCGCGCTGCTGGCGTTAATAACCCAGCTCAACTAGATTTGTTTGACGTAGACGGTAATCAACTAACAGCTAATGGACTTGCCGGTTTTAATGATAACTGGGGGGCTTGTTGTTCTCGCGATTATGACCTCGACTATACAAACACTGCGCCTTATATTGCACTCGATTTTGAAACAGATGACTTTATTCTAGATGGTAGTGTCCGCCGTGATACCGTTGATGCGAGTGGTTTTACTATTCAAAGCTCTGGAGAAGCGTTAGTAACTGTAGTTGATGGCGTTGAGATACCTACGTTATTGTCTGACGGTAATCAAGAAAACTTAGACTACAGTGTGAGCTACACATCTTGGACGTTCGGTGGTTTATATAAGTTTAATGAGGACACCAGTTTCTTTACACGCGCCTCAAAAGGTAATCGCTTCAACGCCGACCGCCAAACTGTTTCTGGCAAAATAAATCCTGATGGTTCACTCACCGAAGCAGGCCAAGTCGCAGCGGTCGATGAAGTCAATCAGTATGAGATTGGTGTTAAGAATAGAGGTGATCTAGGAGGAGGCACTTATACAGCAGAGCTGACTTTATTGAATGGCGATTTTACTCAATCAAACTATGAACCAACTTCAACACCAGCTTGCCCTAGTGGAGGCTGTATTCTAGATAATGAATATCGAACAACTGGCTTTGAATTCTATGGGACCTATCGTTTTGATAGCTTATACATTATTGCAAATGCAACTTACACAGATGCAGAGCAACGCGCTGCAGATGCGACCGAATGGAAAGTCGCAAATGACATACCTGAGATGACTTATGCTATCAATGCGTCTTATGACTTTATAGATTCATTATCTGTTGGCCTTAATATGTCAGGTCAATACGGTAGCAGAAATGGTGCTGGCGTAGAAACTGAAAATAATCCTATTTTCGGTGGAAATATTACCTACTATCTTAATGAGAGGTTACAATTTTCTATCATAGGTCAAAATTTAACAGATGAATTTACCGTAAGAGGTTTGAATGGTATTGTAGATGCACCTAATGGAGTGATTACAGCTTCTCCAGTTTTAGGCAGAAACCTACAAGCATCCGTCCGTTTAAATTTCTAAACATTACGAGGTGTGTGTCCTTCGTTGCTATACGAGGGCTGGGGCGGTGCATTTGTACCGCCTCTTTTTATTTTTATTGTGAGCCAGAATATGCAATTTTTGAATATTATTCGCGAATCGTTAGCACGACATAACAGCGAACAAGATATAGGCATGTTATGACCGAACGTTCAAAATATCTAAATAATTCCAACTATTGGCAGTTGCTAGCAGAATCGCAGCAACAAGAACAACTTTATTCGAACGCATTTGATAGCTGGAAGAAAGCTCTCTCAATTGAACCCAGTAATCAGTATTTTCTATTCTCCGAGGCAAAATTATCACTTCAATGTGGTCTACCATCTTCGCACCTTTTTGCAGAATTGTTAGAAAAAGACAACTTCAATGAGGAACTTTTAATTGGTTATGCTCATGCAATGGCACTAGAGCAAGAACACAATGGTGCTCTAAAGGCATTGTCACAGTATTTTTCACAAAAAAAACCGAGTAAAAACACCCTAAAGCTATACGCCGATATATTGCTACTTCAGTCTGGAGATGCGGCTCTGATAGATTTTTATAAACTAAAAATCAGAGAAAGAATAGAAATAGATTTCTGCTATGAGCAACTTATTAATCATGCCTTGCTTAAACAGAATTATGAACAAGCTTTTGTATTAATTGACGCAGCCTGCAAAGCCGTGGGTCGAAAAAAGCAAGACCCCTTTCTTATCAAAAAAGCAATAACGCTTAGCGAACAAAAGTTAGACCGAGAGGCTTTTAAAGCGTTCACGGCATTAGAACACTGTAAAAGTGTTGAGAAAGACATGGCCATTGTACGAATGAGTTTACGCTTAAAACAACTAGATAGTGCTTCGGTTATCTGCATGCATTATGCACAAAATGGTTTTGCCAGCACATTCATACCTTACCTCAGTTTAATATGGCGACTTCAAGAAAGTGGCTATCAGGATTGGTTAGAGAAAAGCAATCAATTCATACGTAGTTATGAGGTAGGTCTAAAGGAACAACATATTAACGAACTCGTTGATTTAATGACGCATTTGCACAGTGTTTCGAGTCCTTATTTAGAGCAATCAGTCCGCAAGGGTACGCAAACAGATTTGTTACTCTTTGCTCGCCAAGAAAAAGTAATACAAGACCTAGTAGCACTTATTAAGCCGAAAATAATGGATTATATTAGTGATTTACCACCGCATGATGCAACGCACCCTTTATTAGGGCGCAAGAGAGATAGTGCGTTAAATGGCAACATTAAGTTTTCAGGGAGTTGGTCTGTGAAGCTAGGTAAAAAAGGCCACAACGTATCGCACACTCATCCTAAAGGGTGGATCAGTGCAGTGCTATATCTCAAGGTCCCTAAAGAAAATCAATTGGGACCAGCACCCAATGGCTTTTTGCAATTTGGTACCCCTCCGCGTAATTTGCAACTAGAACTCGAGCATTACCATCAGGAGGCACCTGAGCCCGGAAAACTAGTATTGTTTCCTTCAACGACTTGGCACCAAACACAACCGTTTAATGATGGCGAGCGAATCGTAATAGCATTTGACGTCAAACCACCAGGAATTCAAACATGAGCCTACAAAATTCGATACAAAAAATTGTAATAGTTGGAGGGGGAACTGCCGGTTGGATGACCGCTGCTGCGCTTTCAAATTCTCTTTTAAAGGGGGTATCAATTACTTTAATTGAATCTGAAGATATCGGCACAGTTGGCGTGGGCGAGGCTACTATACCGCCCATCAGAACATTTAACAACACATTAGGGATCAGTGAGAACGAATTTTTAAAGAATACGCATGGTTCGTTCAAACTTGGTATCGAATTTGTAAATTGGGGAAAGCTTAACAATCGTTATTTTCATCCATTTGGACAGTACGGACGCCAATTTGATATTGTCAATGTTCATCAACATTGGTTAGCTGCTGAACAATCTGGCACTGCACATCCTTTGGATGAATATTGTATGGCTTGGGCTGCTGCTAAACAACGCCGATTTTCTCCGCCACAGCCTGACCCACGAAGTGTCTTATCAACATATGAGTACGCCTATCATTTTGATGCAGGCGCGTACGCAATGTTTTTAAGAAAGTATTCAGAAAAACGAAACGTGAAAAGAATAGAAGGTAAGATAAAACACAGCCAGCTTAATCCTAATTCAGGATTTATCGACGCAGTCGTTTTAGATAACGATCAACTGATCGAAGGAGAGTTATTTATTGATTGTTCTGGTTTTAGGGGGTTGTTGATTGAGCAAGCATTAAAAACAGGTTATGAAGATATGTCTGAATATCTGCCGTGTAATCGCGCTTGGGCAGTGCCATGTGAACTTAAAGACTTCACACCCTATACTCGTTCAACAGCTCATAAGGCAGGTTGGCAATGGAGGATTCCATTGCAACATAGAACTGGAAATGGTCATGTGTTTAGCAATGATTTTATATCTGAACAAGAAGCATTAGACACTTTGATGCAAAATCTTGATGGTGAACCATTATCCGACCCTCGATTATTAAAATTTACGACGGGTAGACGAAAGCAATTTTGGAATAAAAATGTGGTGGCAATCGGTCTATCCAGTGGTTTCTTGGAGCCATTGGAATCGACCAGTATTCACTTGATCCAAGCCGGCATTGCTAAATTACTCGCGCTGTTTCCAACAACAGATTTTGACCAACATGTTATTGATGAGTACAACCGGATCGCAATTAATGAATTCGAAGCGATTAGAGATTTTTTAATATTACATTATAAGTTAACTGAGCGCGATGACTCGGAAATGTGGCGATATTGCAAGAATATGCCTATCCCAGAGACTTTAGAAAGTAAACTACAACACTTTGAGAGCTTTGGAAGAGTGATAAAAGGAGAAATGGATTTATTTGCTGATGCCAGTTGGCTAGCCGTTTATATCGGTCAAGGATTGCGTCCAAAGCAACGTGACCCGCTAATGTCTTATCGCAAAAGTGAAGGTGATGTTTGGCTTAACAAACTGCATCAAGCATTACAGCAAGCTGCCCAACAACTGCCAAGTCATGCAGACTACATTGCTAAACATTGTCGCTCTGACATAAATTTCATGTCGTAATTAGAGCTTTTACATTCTTTCAATAACCGATTGCCGACGTATCAAGCTTGGAGTGTATTTACGCTGAATAGTGGGATCGATGGTCTGCTGCTGAGCAGACTGTATTGCAATACTTGCAGCAGCCTGGGCCATCATTGAAATAGGGTACCGCATAGTTGTTAGTTGAGGCCTTGCATCTCGCGCATACACTACATCATCGAAACCAACTACGGATACATCCCTGGGAATATGAATACCTTGGTCAAGCATAAAGTTCATTGCTCCAACAGCCATCGCATCATTATAAGTAACTAAAGCCGTAAATTTGGTCCCACCCGCTATCAATGATTCAACAGCTTGTGCCCCACCTTCATGAAAAGGTGGCGCGTAAGCAATTGCACTGTCAGGTAATTTTACGTTGTGACGGGTGAGACAAGATTTGACTCCTTCGAGGCGTAATTGTGGGTCGTCAATATCAAAGTCACTATTGATGTAAGCAAACTTTCGATGTCCCATCGAAAAAAGGTACTCCACAACCAGTTCACTTCCCATTCTGTTGTCTAACCACACGCACCGGTCCTCTAAACCTGGTACGAGACGATTGATCAAAACCAGACCAGGACAGAGCTCAGAGTACTTTAATAAATCTTCGTCACTTATGACCTTAGAATGAAGCACCATCGCACTTACTCTGTGATCTAATAAATTTTCGATTGCAAGTTTTTCCTTTATTACATCATTGTGGCCGGAAGTAATGAAGGTTTGCAGGCCTATTGATTGACATAATTTTTCTATGTGATGCGCAAAAGTTGCCATAAAAGGATCGAGTATTTCAGGTACCAAAACACCGAGTGAGGTAAATTTATTGGTGACAAATGCCCTTGCGGCAAGGTTTGGTCTATAACCAAGTTCATCCATAATGCGCTGAACATGAGCGCGTTTTACAGGCCCTACTTTCGGGCCGTTGTTAATAACACGGGAAACTGTCGCTTGGGAAACATTTGCGGCTTTTGCAATATCTTTAATTGTTACCATTTTAGAATGCAAACTATAATTGTATTGAATCTTATTAATACTAGCTCACAAAGTACTTTACAGTCAATGGGAAAACGATTACCCTGATTTAAATATTAACAAAGTGTAATAATATGTTTGAACTATCCAATGACCCACATCGCCGATACAACCCCTTACTAGATGAGTGGGTACTTGTATCTCCACATCGAGCTAAACGCCCTTGGCAAGGTCAAAACGAAGCTGAGGATACATCGTCAAATCAACCTTATGACGAGACGTGTTATTTGTGTCCTGGAAATATGAGAATAAATGGTGAGCGAAATGAGAAATACCAGTCTACCTATGTGTTTGCCAATGATTTTGCTGCGTTAAAATCCAACACCCCGCCTGCTGAGCAACAGGATGGACTGTTTACAAGCCAGTCAATTCAGGGGGAGTCACATGTAATCTGCTTTAGCCCTGACCATAGCAAGTCCATGGCTCAGTTATCTGAGAACGAAATTGTCGCAGTAATAAAGACTTGGCAAGATTTACTAGAAAAACTATCGGCTAAGTATCCTTGGGTTCAGATTTTTGAAAATAAGGGCGCTGTAATGGGTTGCTCGAACCCACATCCGCATGGTCAGGTGTGGGCACAATCCCAAGTACCTTCTTTAGCTTTGCGCACTGGAAAACAGTTATTGCAATATTATGCGAAAGAGCAAAGAGCGCTATTGTTGGATTACGCTGAACAAGAACTTGCTTGCGACGAGAGAGTCGTATGTGCTAACAAGGATTGGGTGGTCGTAGTGCCATATTGGGCAGCATGGCCTTTTGAAACCCTTCTGCTACCGCGTTTCCCCGTTCAGCATTTGCACGACTTAACGGTGCTACAGACCAACACGTTAGCCGCAATTTTGAGTCAAATCACGAGCAAATACGACAACCTGTTTAATACTTCCTTTCCTTATTCAATGGGTTGGCACGGTCAGGTATTTGATGGTGAAGAGCACCCAGAGTGGACTTTGCATGGGCATTTTTATCCACCTTTGTTGCGCTCCGCCACGGTTAAAAAATTTATGGTGGGGTATGAGATGCTTGGAGAGCCCCAAAGAGATATTACACCTGAACAAGCAGCAGAATTACTCAAAAATCAGTCAAGCACTCACTACCGAATGGCAAGGGAAATGCGATGAGTAAAACGACATACTCGGCATTTGTAAAACATTTTAGTCATTTGCCACAGGTCACCGCTTTTGCACCTGGCAGAGTAAACCTCATAGGTGAGCACACTGATTACAATCAGGGATTTGTCTTTCCAGTGGCTTTAAACAAAGGAACCTATGTACAATTGTCTATTCGTGATGATATGCAAGTCATCGCAATAGCAAAAGACATGGACAATCAAGAAAACAGGTTTGATCTGAACGACATACAATTTGATAACGATATGCCTTGGGCAAATTATGTTCGTGGTGTGTTTAAGCTGATTAATCAGCATACGCAGCGAACTAGCGGTGTGAATATCTATATTTACGGTGACCAACCACAAGGCGCTGGTTTAAGTTCTTCTGCGTCTATGACTGTAGCCCTTATCAAAGGTCTTGTGGATTTGTTTGGTCTAGAAATAGATGGCAAAGAGGCTGCAAAAATTGCGCAAGCAACTGAGAACACATTTGTCGGCTGTGCGTGTGGCATTATGGACCATCTTATCAGTGCTTTAGGAAAGAAAAATAAAGCACTCAGACTTGACTGTCGAGACCTCTCCGTAGAATATGGTAAAATTCCTGACAGCCTTGAGCTCATGGTGTTCAATTCAAACATTAAACGCTCCTTAGTTAGCAGTGAATACAACATTCGACGCGAACAATGTGAATCAGCGGCGCTCAAACTGAACGCAAGCTCACTGCGCGATGTAACAATTGAGGTGCTCGAGTCCAAGCAAGATGCGTTGACAGATGTAGAGTTTCGAAGAGCGAGACACATTGTTAGTGAAAACATTCGCGTGGAAAAATTATACTCTGCTTTTCGGGATAATAATCTTGCAGAAATATCGCAATTGATAAGAGCTTCCCACGTTTCTATGCGAGATGACTTTGAAATAACTATTCCCGAAATAGATACCTTAGTCGAGATTATCAACGATGCACTACCTATTGTAGGTGGAGCTCGCATGACGGGCGGAGGGTTTGGAGGGTGCGTTATAGCACTTGTGCCCAAAAGTGAAGTCTCGCGAGTAGCGAAAGTAGTAACCAAAAAGTACCCGCAAATAGTCAACATACAGCCAACTATTTATAATTTTACTGTCGAAAACGGCGCATTTAATTTTAACAATCACAAGGTTCAGGAGGCGTTATGAATCGCTACTTTTTAAAGACCATTTTTATAGGCTTTGCAATACTGCTCAACGCGACAAGTTGGGCCTCTACACAAAATGTTTCACAGTATAGGTTATCGTCGCCTAATAAAACAATTGATGTTGTAGTAGAAGTAAACGAGGGAGTGACTTATTCGGTTGAATTTAAGGGGCAAACTATCCTCGATTTTTCCGAAATTGACCTGTTTGTGGAGGGTTATCCTTCACTTTCTAAAAATACTACCGTTATTAACGCCTCTACTAATAACAATAGAGCAACTGTTTACCCCGAAGTGAGAGTAAAATCTGCGCAAATTAACGATCATTACAATCAACTATCATTGCAGTTCGATAATAAAATGACCTTGCGATTTAGAGCATATGACAACGGCGTAGGCTATCAATTTGTGACTGATATAGATGGTTCTATAAAAGTGATTGACGAACTTGCTGAATTTAATTTTGCATCAGGTACCACAACCTATTTCCCTGAAGAAGAAGGTTTTTATTCCCATAATGAGCGCAGTTATCTACTTGAACCAATAAGCGACATTAAATCTCGATTAGGCAGTACGCCAACCTTAGTCAACTCTTCCCCTGCTAAGGTCCTGATTACCGAAACTGCGCTTCGGGATTATGCAGGTATGTGGTTAACTGGCAATGGCAAAAATGGTCTGAAAGGCACTTTCCCTGAGTTGCCCACAAAAGTCGTCATGGGCGACGCCCCTTGGGAAGATAGGAATGAGCCCGTCGTCGAGCGTGCAGATTTTCTAGCAATCACTGAGGGCTCGCGAGAGTTTCCATGGCGCGTGTTGGCAATAGCTGAAAATGACATTGATTTGTTGAGCAATCAACTAACTTACCAAATGGCGATACCCAATCAAATTGGTGACACAAGTTGGATAAAACCAGGAAAAGTTGCTTGGGATTGGTATAACGCCAATAATTTACATGGTGTTGACTTTGAGTCAGGTTTAAACACAGAAACGTATAAATTTTACATAGACTTCGCAGCAGACAATGGTATCGAGTATGTCATTTTAGATGAAGGTTGGTACCCATTAGGTGATCTGATGGGAAAAGTAGAAGGGTTTGACGTACCCGCCATCATGGCTCATGCAAAAAAGAGAGATGTGGGCATTATTTTATGGACAACTTGGCTAACCTTAAGAGATCAATTTGATGACGCAATGGACCGTTTTGTGGAACTTGGGGCTGTGGGCATCAAACCTGATTTCTTCCAACGTGACGATCAAGAGATGGTCAATTTTTATTGGAAAATAGCCGATGAAGCAGCTAAACGCAAATTGTTAGTGGACCCTCATGGTTCATACAAACCAGCGGGCTTACGTCGAGCATACCCCAATATTATTACGCGTGAAGGGGTTAAGGGCTTAGAGTGGAACAAGTGGAGCTATGATTCAACGCCCGAACATAACACTACACTTCCATTTATCAGAATGGTAGCAGGTCCAATGGACTATACGCCGGGAGCCATGTCCAATGCCATTGGTCCGGCTGCTTGGAAAGCAATATCCTACAGCGGAAAAGCCAGTGACCATCAGGATTTTAGTATTAGATTCACTCGTCCTATGAGCCAAACTACAAGAGCGCATCAAGTAGCCCTGTTTACACTGTTTGAAAGCCCCTTACAGATGATGGCTGATTCGCCGAGTCAGTATAAAAAAGAGCAAACCACAGCCTCTTTCATTGCCAAGGTTCCAACGGTTTGGGATGCTACTATTCCAGTTGCAGGAAAAATAGGTGACTTCGTAGCGATTGCTCGCCAGTCTGGAGATAAGTGGTTTTTAGGAGCGATTACCGACGAATTTGCAAGAGAGTTAAACGTTGACTTGAAATTCTTAGGAAAGGGCAAATACTCTGTTGAGATTTTCAGAGATGGCGTAAATGCTAAAAAATGGGCCGAAGATTACGCAATTGAAAAACGCATTGTCACATCTAAAGATACATTGGCTCTGGAGTTAGCTCCAGGTGGCGGTTATTCTGCTCGTTTCGAGCCGATAAAATAGATTACCGGTTACAATAATTAAAAGAGGTAGACATGCTAACCACTCTCGATTTCGCGATATTAGCTGCATATGTCCTAGGTCTGGTAGCTTTGGGCGCTTGGATATCGCTAAGAGCCAAAAAAACACAAAGTAGTACCGTTGATTATTTTTTGGCGGATAAAGCCTTACCTTGGTGGGCAATAGGTGCATCATTAATTGCGTCTAATATTTCAGCTGAGCAAATCATTGGTATGTCAGGATCTGGATACGCTATTGGTTTGGCAATTGCGTCTTATGAGTGGATGGCGGCTATAACGTTGCTAATAGTGGCAAAGTATATGCTACCTATTTTTATTAAGAATAACATCTTAACAATGCCACAGTACTTAGAACAACGTTATGACTCCCGAGTGAGAACGGTCATGGCGTTGTTCTGGTTAGCAGTATATGTGTTTGTTAATTTGACAGCCATTTTGTGGCTAGGTGGCTTAGCAATTGAAACAGTGACCGGCGTAAGCGCAACAGCCGGAATGATTTTTCTTGCAGTATTTTCTCTTGCATATTCACTGTACGGCGGTCTAAAGGTCGTCGCATACACTGATATTATTCAAGTGACATTGTTAGTGTTTGGTGGTCTATTCTTATCATACTTAGCCCTCAACTCACTGGCTGATGATCAAGGAATCATCGCTGGTTTCAAGGTGCTAAGTAATGAGCTACCTGGTCATTTTGATATGATATTGAATTCCGATCACCCCCATTACATGAGCCTTCCGGGCATTTCAGTCTTGGTGGGTGGTTTATGGGTAATGAACTTTAGTTACTGGGGATTCAATCAGTACATTATTCAAAGAGCTCTAGCTGCCAAGAATATAAAAGAGGCTCAAAAGGGCATCGTATTTGCTGCATTTTTAAAAGTACTAATGCCTCTAATAGTTGTACTCCCCGGTATTATTGCTGTCATTAAATTTCCTGACTTGAGTTCACCTGACCAAGCATATCCGTCGATGATGGGAATTATGCCAGCGGGTATCAAAGGCTTAGTTTTTGCAGCACTAGTTGCTGCTATAGTGTCGTCTATCGCTTCTATGACGAATAGTATTGCGACTATTTTCACCATGGACGTTTACCAGCATTTCACTAAACAGAAATCACAAAGTTACTATGTGCGTATTGGACGAGCAGTTTCGTTTTTATCATTGTGCGTCGCACTTGTTATAGCTAAACCATTACTTGGTAAATTTGATCAAGCTTTCCAATATATTCAAGAATTTACTGGCTTTTTCACACCAGGCATCGTGGTAATTTTTTTACTCGGCATGTTCTGGAAGCGCACCAACGCAGATGGCGCTTTATTTGCTGCGATAGGCTCAGCTCTTTTTTCAGTGCTACTTAAAGTGTTTTGGCCAGAATTGCCGTTTATGGACAGAGTAGGTCTTGTATTTTTAATTTGCTTAGCCTTGTGTGCTGGCATCTCATTATTAAGAAGTAACCACAGCAAAGCCACCGTTGACATAAAAGAAATTAATTTTTCAACTACAACCGCGTTTAATTTAGCGAGCGCGATTGTGATATTGATTTTGATTTTTCTGTATACCATTTGGTGGTGAATTACTTTTTGTATATTTTAAAAGCGGTGACTGGGTTAAGCAGTCATGATGTTGTTTAAGGATAGTGCTATGGATGTATTGGTTACTGGTGGGGCGGGTTATATTGGCTCACATACTCTAATTCAGTTGATTGAAGATGGCTATAAACCAGTTGTATTTGATAACTTGGTTAATTCATCGCGTAAAGCATTAGAGCGTGTAGAACAAATTACCCATCAAACTATCGAGTTTGTTGAAGGTGATATTCGTGATCTTGATGCGCTAAATTTCATTTTTGAAAATTATGATTTTCAGGCAGTTATTCATTTTGCAGGCTTAAAAGCCGTTGGTGAGTCAGTTGAACAACCAATAAAATATTACCAAAATAACATATTTGGTAGTCTGCAACTGTTTAAAGTGATGGCTGCGCATGAGGTTAAGACGGTTGTTTTTTCATCGTCTGCAACGGTATATGGTGATCCAGTCTCGTTACCCTTACATGAATCTATGCCTACGGGACAGCCTACAAATCCTTATGGGATGTCTAAATTGATGATTGAGAACATCTTGCATGATATTTATAATAGCGATAACGCTTGGAGAATTGTAAATTTACGGTATTTCAATCCGGTAGGTGCTCATGGTTCTGGGTTAATAGGAGAAGATCCATCCGGAATACCCAATAACCTAATGCCATTTATTACGCAAACAGCCACAGGTAAACGTGATTCATTGTCTGTGTTCGGTGGTGACTATGATACTCATGATGGCACTGGGGTACGTGATTATATTCATGTTGTGGACTTAGCAGAGGGACATATTAAAGCACTACAAAAAACCCAAACAGCGTCGGGGATTTGGACTGTGAATCTAGGCACTGGTGCTGGCTATTCTGTGCTTGATATTGTCAAAGCATTTGAAATAGCATCCGGTAAACAAATCCCTTATAAAATTGTTGGACGAAGAGCTGGGGACATAGCGTCGTGTTATGCCGATCCTAAATATGCTAAAGAAACTTTAGGCTGGGAAGCTGAACACGGCTTGGCTGAGATGTGTGAAGATTCTTGGCGGTGGCAATCTATGAATCCCAATGGTTACTCTTAGACGCTCACGCATATGTAATTGTAGGTCACACTACAACACGATGGTTACCGGCACATTACTCACAAAAAAACTGAAAACACTGTCGATTAGCAATGACAGTGGAAAAGCAACCCTCAAGGTCATAACTGGGGCCGCCAGCGTCTTGCTGCTAAATTAGATCTCAGTCAGGCAGTGAAAAGTGGTTTTATAGTTTCGTTTAGGTTGGCAGTTGGCTTATTTCTTTCAGTCTTAGTTTCATCATCAGGTCCGTCTGTTCGTCATTTCCCAATTTAAAAATGTGTTTATCAAATACTACAAATCCATTTTTTTCATAAAATCTGATAGCTCTCGGGTTATGTTCCCAAACGCCTAGCCATACATAATCTACGCTTTTTTCTTTCGCCAATTCAATTGCTTTATTGTAAAGAGTTTGCCCGACTTTTTTCCCGTGAAATTCTTTTAGCACGTAAATCCGTTCGATTTCGAGCGTATTCTCGTTTTGCATTTCAGTTTGTGATTGTCCGACGTTCACTTTTAAATAACCAGTTACTTTATCGCCAAGTTCCGCAAAATAAAATTCAGCTTTTTTGTCGGTAAGCTCGGTTTTTAGTTTTTCGGTCGAGAACCCTTCTTCTAAATACTCACGCATATCTTCTTCGCTGTTTTCAGATGAAAATGTATCGGCAAAAGTCAACTTCCCAATTTCCTTTAGCTTATCAATGTCGTGAATATTTACTTTTCTAATTTTCATCTATTCCTGCTTATTTTTACATAAATTACAATCAGTTAGTATCAAATTGACCTGCGCACAACCAAATCCGAACATCATGCGATAACGTGATCATGTGATAGCCGATAAAATGTGTTTAATGGTTTCAGCCGTGGGATGTGATAGTTTGAGCACATGACCACTGGCGAGTTCAACAACCATAGTGCTTTGTTCAGGCGTCTGTGGTTGAATATTCTGTGTTGCTGGTTGCATGCTTAGTTCAGTTGTGACGGGTACGAATGTGACTTTTTCGTCATTATTGCAGGTCGCTATTGCAGTACCGCTGTTTGGTAAGGCCTGAGAATTCCCGACACTTTTTATGGTAAAAATGTAACTATAAACATAAGAGGTAAATCATGGGTAAAGGTATTCGATATACGGAAGAGTTTAAGCAAGAAGCAGTGAATCAAGTCGCCGTTCATGGCTATGCTGTTAACGATGTTGCAGAACGTCTTGGTATAAGCACTAAAACACTTTATGCGTGGCTTAAAAGGTTTTCTAAGCCAACTAAAGAACGAGAAGAAGATCAGGACTTACGAGCTGATAATGCTAGGCTAAAACGTGAGTTGAAACGCCTTGAGCAGGAAAGGAACCTGTTAAAGGAAGCCGCGGTATTCTTTGCCGGCGAGTCAAAGAAAGATACCGGTTTATAAAGTCTCGTTGTTCACATTATCCAGTGAGGGTTTTGTGTCGAGTGCTAGAGGTTCATCCTAGTGGTTATTATGACTGGCTTAAATCGCCAATCAGTAAGCGAGAGCTAGCAGACCAACAGCTTACACAAAAAATTAAGCAGTTTTGGATAGAAAGCGGTGGTTTTCACGGTTATCGCAATATCTATATGGATTTTCGCGATGCCAATGCATATTGTGGCCGTGATCGGATCTTACGCTTAATGCAAAAAGCAGGTATTCGTGCACAGCGAGGCTACAAAGTGCCGCGAGGTTATTACGGCGGTAAAAGTGATGTTATTAGCGAAAACAAGTTGAATCGCGAGTTTAACGTTGAACGTCCAAACCAATGGTGGGTAACCGACATTACTTACATCAAAACTCATGAAGGCTTCCTTTTTCTGGCCGTCGTCATGGACTTATTTGCACGTAATATTGTTGGTTGGTCTATGAGTGATAGAATGACAGAAGACTTGGCTATGCAAGCGATTACAGCAGCATATTGGCGACGAAAGCCTCAGCAGCAAGTCGGTTTACACTCAGACCAAGGCTCTCAATATTCCAGTCGGCAATTTAGAAAGTTACTCAATGAATACAATATTATGCCAAGTATGAGTCGACGTGGTAACTGTCATGATAATGCTGTAGCAGAAAGCTTCTTTAGCAATTTAAAGAAGGAAAAAATACGCCGACGTATTTATCCAAATCGAGCTGAGGCTAAGCAAGCTGTGTTTCATTATATTGAGATGGTTTATAATACCACTCGGCGGCATACAAAAAATAATAGGGTATCGCCAAACAACTATGAACGTGAATATTTTAAACGGGTAGAAAGTGTCTAGAGAAGTCAGGCCTTACCATTTATCTTTACCGCTTCTAAACTCTAAAGTATATTTTCCATCTCTATTTTTACCAGAAAAAACCATCTCGAAAGTCACAGTTGTGCCATCAGCAAAATAGGCATTAACAAAAGAGCCTTCAAATTCAAGGTTAACAAATTCCATTGCTAACTGTTTAGTTCTCTCAAGCATGATAAATGCATTTCCAAAAGTGCTAAACTCTGAAAACAAATAATCTTCTACATTGTTTTGAACAGCAGTTGTACCTACTAAATCATAAGCACTTAATGCTATATCAGAAGGAATTGAATAGGTTGGATTTCTGTCGTTTAACCTAGCTTGATAAGCAACTATTTCTTCAAAAAGCGCAGAAATATAAGATTCTACTGCAAGTTCATAAACATGGTTTACAGAAGTCGGAACTCCCGGTTCATCCCTAAATCCTGGAGTACTAAGGGACATATTTTCTACGTGGAACTTCTTTACTAAAGATTTCGGACGATTAAATACATATACATGTTTTTTCGTTGAAGGTTCCAAATGACGGTTTGCAACCCTTTTAAAATCAGAATTAGATATACATGAGTCACACACAAAAGAATATTTTGGGATAGATGATGAAGCATTAGCATCATTACAAAGTAAAAATGCAAGAACAATCATAAGGACAAAGCGAGTTGATTTGAATAAAAACATTTTATTATCTCCAATTAATATAACTTTACAACACAAAAGTAGACGTATTCATAATCAAATATCCAAAAACCATACCAAATGATAAGGAAGGTACAAAATATTAATAATTACCTTATAAATTTTATGTATTTATTTTTTTACGATAAGAAATAAGACAGCCTAATATTTCACTTTAATATAACAGATACAGACAATGTGCCTTGTGTAACCTTATTTACGTTGTACATTTTGTACTCAGGGGAAAACACCCCGCGCGAAGTTGTTTGCTTGATTCTTGATATAATTACCTCAACACTGAAAATGACAACAAGATGGCAGATTTATGAAACGTTTAAAGATGTAATGACCGTTCGCTTACAATCAGAGGAATAAGTGTCCACTAAAAAACAAGTGGACACTTAAATTAAGATACTGGGTGTAGCGGCCGTACGGTTACGAATTTTTTTCTGAGTTAGTAAAAAATAAACACAATCGATTTTGCTTACCTTAGCAAAAAATACTACCAAACTTTTTGTAAACTATGATCACAAACTTCTATTCTATCAAATTTCTTACTCTTGATAAGGATCTTGGAAAATGCTTGGTCTGGGAAAATTAAATTCGTCATGCTTGTTAAACCATCATTAATAAATAACTCTATAGCGCAATTATCAACAACAATTTGAATATTTAACATATCGTCTTTCCAAAATATGGGTGCAATTATCGTTCTACCAAAATCTTTTTCATTCCAATTTAGTTCTTGTCTATCAAAAATTACTTTACTATTTTTCACATCAAATTTAATAGGTAACACTTCGTCACTTTCATTACTAAATTCAATAATTAGAGCCTCATCTTTTATCTCTTTTTTGTTGATACTAAGATGACATTCATAAGGACTGGATATCTTTTTATACATCCCTGCTTGCTCATAGTTCCACTCATCTAAAATACCTTGTCTAAGCTCCTCAAAAGCTGGTATTAGGGACATTTTTAATTGATATTGATTATCAATTTCTACTAATTCAATATCTCTAGGAAGTGTCATTGCACTACGATAACTTGAACTAGGTGTTTCGTTAGCGTAATGCCAATTACTCATCCAAGCTATTACACGACGTTTTTTATTTGCTAAGTCTATGTTGTCAAAGCTAATTGCAGCATAAAAATCAGTACCGTAATCTAGCCATCTAGTTTGTTTGTCTTCGCAGCTAAATACTCCATCGACAAAATCGCCGATAAAATATTGCATAGCTGATCCACCATTAAAGCCACCGGGGTTAATACTAATCAGCAATACCCATTTTGTTTCCCCAGTATCAGCACAAATAAGCGGAAATAAATCAGGGCATTCCCATACACCATCATGACATCCAAAACCCTCACCAAATTTAGAAAGGTAATTCCATTCTTTTAAATCAGAAGAACTATAAAACTGTGCACATTGGCCAGCTACAACCGTCATTACCCATTGGTTTAAATTATCTACCCAAATAATTTTAGGGTCTCTAAAATCCTTCAAACCAGGATTGTCGATTATTGGATTCCCTTCATATTTATGAAATGTTTTTAATCCATCTGAGCTGTAAGCCAAGCTTTGACGTTGCACAGCATCTTTATCGTGATGAGTAAAACTTAAAACGACAGGTGTAATATCTCCTTCTTGAAAACCAGAGGTATTTCTTTGGTCTACAACACCACCACCCGAAAATATATACCCTAATCCATCAGGCTCTGCAAACAAAGCGATTGGACAATGTGTCCAATGTAGACCATCAGATGATACCGCGTGGCCCCAGTGCATATTACCCCAAACTATGTCATCTGGATTCATTTGGTAAAATAAGTGGTATTCGTTTTGATAATAAACTAATCCATTTGGATCGTTTATCCAATGTCCTTCTTTAAAGAAATGAAGGTTGGGCTTCCAGTTCTTGTTGTTTTCAATTTTCATAAGTATTTTCAAATTTTTAGGGAATATTTTCGATAAATGTCTACCGATAGCTATTTTATTCTGCTACAATGAACTTATAATGTCAAGAGTTTACAAAATTAGGATTATCATATGGCTTCTATTACAGATGTTGCAAAAAAAGCGGGTGTATCGGTTAAGACGGTGTCTCGTATTTTAAGTGGTCAAGATAATGTTGCTGATAAAACTAAAGATAAAGTTAAACGTGTAATGGCTGAACTTGAATATTACCCTTCAGCAGCCGCTCAATCATTGCGTGGTCAACAAAAAGGTATTGTATGTCTTATAGCTGAGGGATTGACTACAACACCAGATGCATTTGAAATTGTCGCAGGTATTCAGGCTGAATGTGAAAAGCATAATAAATTACTGATGATTGGTGAATCGGGCGGCAATCCTAAAAATTTTGAACGATTAGTTACCGACTTTCGCCAGCAACGAGCGCAAGCTATAATTTACGCCACGATGTACCACCGTGAGGTACATATAGAACAAGCGTTTAATAAGTGCCCACTTATATTAGTCAATTGTTTTGAAGCAAAACTTCGCCATCCCACTATTGTCCCAAATGACAAGTTAGGCGCATTTGAAATAACAAATACGTTATTAAATACAGGTCATCAACGTATAGCTTATTTAACATTATTTAATGACATGCAAGCAACTTTATTAAGGGTTACTGGTTATAAAGAAGCACATCAACAACATAATCTAAAAGCAGATAAACAACTGATTATAGAAGGGGTTTGTCATCACCCTGAAGATGAGTTCGACCAATTACCTAACATTATGGAAAACTTATTTAACATGCCATCTCCCCCGACAGCAATAATGTGTGGTAATGATAAAATGGCGATGCGGGTATTTATGTTGGTTCGACGAATGGGATACTCAATCCCGGAGGATATTAGTATCGTCGGGTACGATGATTATAAAATGATTGCTACTAATTTATTACCTAATTTAACCACCGTCTCATTACCCTATTATGAAATGGGAAAAAAAGCAGCAGAACTTGCGATTAACGAATCTGTACATGAAGAAGTTTATCAAGTTAGTGGCTCATTAATTAAACGTCAATCACACTCAGTCAAGTAATCAAAGGCTCTATATAATGTCTACTTCAGTATCAACTCGAAATTATTGGTTATTAAGTATTTGTTTATTTAGCTTCTTTTTAACTTGGTCATTTTGTTTTTCTATCTTTCCCATTTGGTTGAATCAATCTATTAATTTAAGTGGTCAACAAACGGGTTTAATATTTTCGATAAATGCAATCGCAGCACTTTTTATTGGACCCGCCTATGGCTATTTCCAAGATAAATTAGGAGTGAAAAAGTGGCTATTATTTATTGTTAGTTTGTTATTATTGTCAAGTGGTCCATTTATGATATATATCTATGGACCTTTGTTAAAAAATGCATTCATAGTAGGAGCAATTTTAGGTGGATTGTTTTCTGCAATAACTTTTGGTTGCGCTATAGGTTTGTTGGAATCTTATATAGATCGTATTGCAAGGCTTTCTAACTTTGAATTTGGAAAAGCTCGCATGTGGGGATCGTTAGGCTGGGCTCTAGCTACATTTTTTGCAGGTAAATTGTTTAATATAGACCCTAATTTAAATTTCATTTTAGCAAGTGCATGCGCACTTATTTTCTTAGTAGCACTTGCTTTTGTCAAAATAACAGAATTGCAATCTCAACATGATCAAGAAAAGTTATTAACTCAAGCTGTTACAATTAAAGATGCATTTGGATTACTTAAATTAAAAGAATTTTGGTCTCTTTCTGTATTTGTTATTGGGGTAACTTGTATCTACGCAGTGTTTGACCAACAATTTCCGATCTATTTTTCTTCATTATTTGAATCTTTAGCTAAAGGTAACGAAATGTTTGGTTATTTAAATTCATTTCAAGTTTTCTTAGAGGCAGGAGGTATGTTTTTAGCCCCATTATTAGTCAACAAAATTGGAGCTAAAAACGGCTTGATTTTAAGTGGGATCATTATGGCTATACGCGTTTTAGGATCTGGTATTGTTGAAGATCCAATCAGTATTTCTGCACTTAAACTATTACATGCTATAGAATTACCCATCATGTTAATTTCGATATTTAAGTACATTGCCTATTCGTTTGATCCGCGATTATCTGCAACCGTTTACTTAGTTGGGTTCCAATTCATGACTCAAGTAGCAGCATCTGGTTTGTCTGTAGTAGCTGGTAAAATGTATGACCACATGGGTTTTTCACAATCATATATATTTATGGGTATAATAGTTAGTGTATTTGTAGTTATCTCATATTTTTTACTTAAACCCCCACCAGCAGAATTAAATACTCCTTCAACTTAAAGAATAGATGTTTACGTTTCAAGAAAATTACTTTTATCGCAGCCGAAATAACATGATTAGCAAAAATAAACGCATCATCATTTAAATATGTTATAAATTAATAATAAATATCTCCACTAACCGTTATTTCAATGTTTTGACTTTATTTAATTAAATAGGGGTTTCTCTCAAATGAATATGATCAAAGCTTACAAAGCCACAACCTTTAGTATGTTGGTCAATAATTCTAATTTGTAATTGTCTTCCAATATACTCACTAAGATCAAAATTTACCCAGTCATCGTTACCATCTATAAATGAAGGAGTACAGTTGTTTGGAGAGTATTTCAACAGTATTTTATTACTAACATTATCGACCAGCTCTAATCTAATATCGTCAGTGCCATCACCACCACTCATTAATAAACTTAGAAATGGATTTTTCTCGTTGACTTTAAATAATGGCGAAACAAACATTCCCGTTGGACTATCACATCCTTTTTCATTATTGTTGATTTCGCAGGTGCTTACTGCATTGATTCCAATTTTGGTAACCGCGCTTGTACCTGCCCAACTATTACTATTTGTGGGTTGTCTAAAATCTCCAGTAGTGAACCACCCTTCTTGCAACATAGACAAAGCATCGTCAAAATCACCAATCACTTGATCAAAGCTTCCTAATGGTAGCTTTACACCTTGAGCTATTTGATTAATAGAAATAGGTTCTGAATATTTAGTTGGCGTTTGTTCCGAGCTCATTAACTCCCAAACCGACAAAGCTATAACCTTAGTTGGATCAGAAACAAAAAATCTTGTTTGATCGCTATCTATTAAACTAGGATACATTCGAAACGAAAACGCTAATGAATTATTTATAAAAACATCTACATTTGAGTGATCTATAAATAAACGAAAATGATATGGTTTACCATAAGTGAGTAAATCGATTGTTCCTGTTCGCTTTTGTTTAAAAACATTAGTATTTAATGAACTACGACGAGTATCAACATGGAATTCATTATTAACATTATCATATGTGAGTAATGTCTCTTCATTTTTCTCATCGTTAGTACCTAGTATAAACCCAAAGTATTTCGGTAAATTACTAGGATCAATTTCAAGTTCAATTTCTAGTTGTCGTCCAGCGCCTATGAAAATTTCATTATTTACCATCACAGCCATACATAAAATTAATCAAATTTTGTTTGAGACCATTACTTGCTAATGCGTACAACACTAGTTCGTATACCCCCCGTAAGGATCGTATTTGGCTGTAAAGGGAACTAGGTAATAAGTACACTATCATCACCTAAAAACGTCTTACAATGCCATACAGTTCTATACAGCTATCGCGCTTCGCTTGCTGGACCCCTTGCACTAGCGCAATGTTAAATTGCACTAGTGAAAGGATCTACTTTTACATTATAAAACATGGAGTGGCGTTAGTGACGGCAATAAATAAACTTAAGTTTTTTATGCAAAATACAAAAATAAATAAGTTATATATCTGCCGTCACCGGTGTCACTTTTGCCTATTTCAAATAAACACCTTTATAACCACGGCTTTTATTGGTTTTGTATGGCTCTACATTTGGATGAAGCTTGAAGTATTGGCCACATTTTCGACTAAAGCTAGCTCTTTGCTCTGGCGTGAGTAAATTTTCGTCGCACCAACTAAGGTAACTCTCAAACAAAGCCTTCGATGTGATTACGTGGTTTGGCTGATATTGTATATTTTCATCAAAATACTCAGTGATACTATCCAGCTCCTTTTTGTACTCCGCGCTATCGTTGACGACCTTTTCTGGGGCGTTTAAACCTTGTCGCTTCCATTCAGCAAGTCCATGTAGTGCCCAGTTAAAAATACCAGGCATTTCTGCTTTTAATGTACTGAGTAAATTAGGGTCACGCTGCTCTTGGGGAACGACATAGCCAAAATGGATAAATCGCATTCGTCGCCAAAACCCTTCGTCATTGATATTGCCATAGGGTTTATCATTACCATACATCACAATCTTAGCGGTTGATTTAAACGTGACAGGGTTACAATAAAGATGTCTTCCCGTCACTTCCTCATCACCGGATAGAGATTTAAGTGTTTGTGTATCAAATGCAGCACTGTTGTCATCCATCTCGTCGGTTATCGCTAACCTAACCCCTGCTAAGTTTGCAATGCCAGCCATGACAGCATTTGAGCGGCTTCCCGAATTCCCTTTCATGATGACGTCTGAGCTAATTTTTACAGCGTAATCACCTAGCAAAGCTTTTACCAAGTCTAAGAAGGTTGATTTACCATTAGCTCCACTTCCGTAGAAGAAAAAAATCTGTTGCTCACTAATGCTTGCCGTCAAAAAATACCCAACTAATCGCTGGAGATAATCGACCATCTTTTTATCGTTTTGCATGGCGACAAGAATAAACTCTTCCCACCTAGGGCAAGTGGCGTGTTTATCGTGACAGGCTCCTAATGACTTTATGACTAAGTCTTCACCCGTCGCCGGCCTTATTGAATCAGTGGATATGTCGTAAACATCCGTCTTTAATCCAATTAAGTTTGGGTTAGCATCTAATTTATCGACACCTATGGACAGTTGTGTTTCCATAATTTTAAGAACTGAACGATAGCTTGCATTGTTCATTGCTTTATTCAGCCAAGGCAAAGACATCGGTACATACAACCCAGATATTAGCTGTTGCTTAAGTAGGTTGACCATTTGCTTATAGCGTTCAAACACTAATCTATCGGCATCTTCAGCGTTTACCCATGCACCATCAGCAAACACAAACCATTGCTTCAACGTGCTATGATACACAATCGTGGATTGATACTGATTAATCAGAAATTCCGCTAATGTCGTATCGTTTTCACCATAAATATTTTGAAACTCCACGCATCCATTTTTGGACTTTTGATAATCAGGGGCATAATAAAACAGCGTTGCGATTGTAATACCTTTATCATCATCAAAACCATCCCAATGCTTCTCACACTCACTGAGCTGATATTTTTTACCTTCACTGGACCAGTTATCCCACAACTCAAGCCCTTGTATATCTGGATATTCACTGTGAATAGCCATCCCGATGTTAATCCATTGTTCATAATCTGAATCAGGGTCAATGTAAGTTAATGCCTCTGCTATATTATCTAATGGTGTTTTAGCGTCAGTATTACTCATTACATGGAGTTTAGGCTTCGCAGAAACAGAACGCTTCTTTGTTGCCGCTTGTAAGACCCAATCCGGGGCTATAGCTAAATCAAAAGTATCGCTAGTCGTCGAATAATTCACACCATTGATACTACTGCCAATACCAATACTGTAACCGTTGCCACCAGCACGAATATCTAAGCCGGGCTCAAACCCCTGACAGATTGTTAGTGTAGATGCATCATCAGTATCAAAATAATAATGCTTCCCACCACTGGGTGTATTCACCGTAAAAGTCATAGGTAGCTCAGGATGCTGCCGCAAACTAGTAAAGCCATCAAGGGCATCTTCAGGCTTAATATCAACATCCAGTACAATATGTCTATCTGCAACCACACCGATGTTGTATTCAGGGTTCTGTGTCCACCAAGCTTGAATTGTATCAAGGTCACAAGTTGCTGCCTCCTTCCATCCTGAAACAGCAGGGATTTTAGTGTTTGGTTTACATGGAAATATGTTAAAATTGTAATTAGCGTACATTAAAGCAAACGTTAGTTTGTTCTTCATGTTAGCTGAGTTAATAGGAACGACCTGTGTTTGCTTGCCGGCTTGCAGGTCGTTTTTTTTGTTTAAAACGTTATTCATAAGTAATTTTCTCTAATAATGCTTCAGCATCGATGCGGAATGTTAAAGGGGTGAGGTAGTTTTTTTTACCATAAGCGCCGATAGTAAAAGTGGGCGGAACAGTAATAATTTCTAAACCCATTTGCCGTAAACTTTTAATTAACGCTGAAGGGCCTTTGATACCTAAATCAATCATCTCCCTATCAGTTATTTCTCCTTTTACAATTAGCTTTTCAACTACTAAGCTCTGTTGTTCAGTGAGTCGACTATTGACGTAGTGCGTTACTGCTTGTTCTAAATAGATGGTCATTACGCTGCCTCCTCATCACGCTGCTGGATTTTTGATTCAATCCAGTCTTGCACTTCAGAAACTACCCAAGCGCTTGAGCGTTCAGATAATTTGATAGGTTTAGGGAATCGGCCATCTTTAGCCTCAGCATACACACTCGAGCGAGATTTCTTTGTTATAGCCATTACTTCGGCCAACTTAATTAATGGTGTCATTTTTGGACGCCTCTTTTATGCGCAACGGAACCAATGCCGTGCGCTTCAAGGGGCAGATTAGCGAAGTCTTATAGGGAAATTGTCATCAAGATGACGAAGATGATGATTTTAATTTCTTTTTAACTTTAGATACTTGATTATTAAAGTTCCACCTTTCCACGGGTTTGGAATTATTATATTTGAGCACAATGTTGTGATTGTATGTTTGACTGTATGGCGAGAGCTCGCTATCGTAACCTTTATCGTTTGGTTTTTTAGTGGGGTCGTAGGCGCTAATTCCATCTAAAAAAGTCTTAAATTCACTATTGTTTGATTTAAGCTCGCTTGATATCCATTCATGCACATGTTTAGCGTTGGTTGATTTGTTTGCTTTACTTAGCTCTTTTATAGCAATCTCAATTAAATGTATATACGAGGCTTGCCATTCACTATCGGGCTCTTCAGTATAAACATCCCTGAATGTGATTGGCTTAATACCTTTTATAGAACTAAGTTCATAGGAATCATCTAACTGAAAAACGAGAGCAAGATGCTCATTAGATAATCCTCCATATGTATTGAGGGCTTCAATTGCTTCAAAGCCTAGCTCAATAGTTTCACCAGATATATGATGCTGATATGGTATATTTTTCTCCAGAATAATTTTTCTTGATGCCCCTCCATTCATTGGTAGATGCTTTATTCTGTTAATTGATAATTGTACATCTGCTTTAAGTTTGGTGTACAGTTTAATTTTACCTGCTAGCCCATCTTCAAGTATCTTATCTATCGCACCAAATTCGGTGATACGTTTTAATTTTTTAGTTAGCATTTTTCAATTCATCTAAGTAGTCGGCCCAAGCCTGCATCATTTTAATGCGTTCAGGCATCAGTTCTGCTTTATTGTAAACGGCTCTCACTCTATCACGAGGAGCGTGTGCTAATTGTAATTCAATTGCATCTGCATTAAACCCTAATTCATTAAGTTGCGTACTCGCAGTATGCCTAATTCCATGTGAGGTTAAAAATCCACGTCCGAAATGTTCATTAGTATCAGGGTTAACTAACCGGGTAATTGCTACATTTAAGGTGTTTTCTGTCATGGGCTTTTTGCTTGCGTTAATACTAATAGATGTTAAGAATACATATTCGTATTTACCAGTTAGAGGTTGCATTTGACGAAGAATTTGCAAGGCTTGAGCTGATAATGGAACTTTATGATTTCTATTCATCTTCATATCTTCAGCCGGGAAGGTTATAAGCTTATTTGTAAAATCAATATAAGACCATTTCAAAAATCTGACGTTAAATGGCCTTAAAAAAACTAAAGTTTGAAAGCGAAGTGCCATTTTTACAGCAAAGTCACCTTTTTGTTGTTCCATCGCCTTTAAAAAAAGTTTTATATCTTTGACGTCTGTTAAATGTGCAAAGTTCTGTGGTTTTGTTACTTTTGGAAGTAAACGCTGAAGTCCTTCTGCTGGGTTACTTGTGATAAGTTGAAGGGTAAGCAAATAATCGAATGTTTGTTTGCAATAATATGATAAACGCTTGGCAGTATCGTCTTTGCCAGCCTCTGCTATGGGCTTTATAAGCTTTAAAAGATCTAAAGTTGTCACAGTTAACACATCTGTTTTGTCGAGTTTGGGGAATAAATACATTTGCATTCGCCCAAGACGTTTTTCATATGTTCCACTAGCTAATTGTAAAGTTTTCATTTGTTCAACGGCGTAATAGCTAAATGATTTTGTTTTTGAAGATGCCGCTCTTGGGTCAACTCCTTTTTTGATCAGCACTCTATCATCCTCGTGCTTTTTTCTAGCATCAGCTAGTGTGATAGAGGGATAAGTACCAATTGTGACAGTAAACCTTTTCCCATTTAATGCAGTGTCATACCTAAATGATTTAGTGCCAGCTTTACTAATGAATAAATATAATCCACCACCATCAGCTATTTTATAAGATTTGTCCTTAGGTTTTAGATTTTTAACTTTAGCGTCTGTAAGTGAACGTTTCATTGGTAACTCTAATAATGACTGATACCGTTAAAAATACCGCATAATTGACGGTATTTCAACAAGCTTAACAAGACATAACAAGACTAAAAAGTCACTATATATCAGTATTAATGGGCGTTTTGGGACTTTTATGGACTTTTGTTCGATCCCGGGTCGAGGCACCATTATTCTAAGAGCCCTGAGCAGAAATGTTCGGGGCTTTTTCTTTTCTAAGCTCGTCTCAATGGGCTATGCAGCCTCATCTAGTCTTGCATTCTCTAGTTCTCTAGAAAAGCCCTCACCACATCCTTGTAATTACGGCTAACCTTAATTTTGTCATATTCTCCCATCATCAAGAAAAACTCGCCTTTTGTATGTGGTATTACTTTGTCTATAAAATCTAAATTAACGATGGTTGAACGATGGACACGTTTAAATTGCTTTTCGTCTAATTCTGCTAATATTTCTTTTAGCGTGCAGCGTTTTACGTAAGTTTCACCTCTTACATGCACACATACGTAGTCACCAGCAGCATCAATCCACTGTATATCCTGATGTTTTAATAAATGTATCTCGTCCCGATCTTTAATTACGATTTTGCGATTTTTAGCATAGACAGACTGAGGGTCCTGCTGAGTTAAATCGTCAGCCATCCATGTCACCGTTTTATCATTTTTTTGGTCGATCTGCGCAATTGCACCTATCACTTCTCGCTTATTCTCGGATTGCTCGTGTGATTTGATTGCGAAGCGATGCAGTGCTCTATCAACGGCCCTTTGAATGCTTTCATCATCAATGGGCTTGAGCACATAATCTACGGCATAGGCATCAAACGCTTCAAGCGCATATTGTTGGTAAGCCGTTGCAAAAACGATTAAAGGCATAGTGTCATTTTGCAATTGCTTGACGACATCTAAGCCAGATAAGCCCGGCATCTGAATATCTAAAAATAACACATCGGGTGCCAGCTCAATCACCGCTTTTATGGCTTCACGGCCATTGGAGCATTGAGCAATAACCTCGATGTTGGGCAATTTTTTTAGTTTTGCTGCTAGCAGTTTTAATGCCAGCGGTTCGTCGTCTACAATAATTGTTTTTAATATAGTCATTTTGGGTTAGATAATTCGAAAGGCATATTGATGCAAGTAGAGCGTCCGCCGTTTGCAAGTTGTATGGTTTTAATTTCATAATCGTTTTCATAAAGAACTGATAAGCGTTGTACTGTATTTTCTAGTCCAATACCGGGTTCATTTTCGATTCGTATTTTAGTGTTTCCGTCGCCTGCGCCGCTATCCTTGATTACAATAATTAGCCTATTTTGGTTGATGTGCGCCTTGAGTTCAATAATGCCACCTTTTTCGTGCTTTGAAATGGCGTGCTTCATCGAATTTTCTATGATGGGTTGCAATAACAAACTTGGCACTAGGGCATATTGAGCCGTGTCATCAACGTTAAAATCAAGCTGTAATCGTTCAGCAAATCGAGTTTTTTCTATTTTTAGATATAGATTCAAAGCACTAATTTCTTCCCGCAAGGTAATCATAGTGTCTGGGTTATTGTCCAATGAATGACGTAAAAATTGACTCAGTTGCACGGTCATTATTTGGGCTTTTTCGGACTCTTTAATTTCAATCAATGAGTTGATAGCGTTTAATGTATTATATAAAAAGTGAGGATTAAGCTGATATCGCAACATTTTGAGTTTAGCATCGCGAGCGACACTTTGAGCTTCAATGCGCTTAATATGTTCTTTTCGAGTTGCCGCTTCAGCAGTGAGCATAATGTCATGTTCAGATTGTTGCAGATCGAAATAACGGATGCCATGAAATAAACCGGTCCAACATAGAAAGATGAAGATGCTTGCAAAAAACCACCCGCCAAATTCATCCCAAACCTCATCAGCTGGAGTTAACCAAGACAAGGCTTGCATTCTAAAAATTGTCCACAAAAATGCGACTACAAATACAACGAGCATGCCAATAGACAACCTGTATGCTATCGACTTGTCCCAAATTTTATCAAAAGTTCGATATAGAAAAACTGAAAACAGCATACCAAGTAAACCCTGAAGGACAGTATGTATGACATTTTCTAGCGAGAATTGGTTGTACCACAACGTTAACGTGACAAAACTAACAATGCTTAAAAATAGCCAAAAGCTAGCCTGCCAGAACCAAAACCGATGTAGGGGATTTTGTTTAATTACACTGGTCATCGGGGAGATAGATTACCTTTTTATTAAGGAACAGGAGTATAGAAACGCGTTCTCATATAACAAAATAGTAACAGATATATTAGCGAATAAATAGCAAAGGTAAGAAACGCATATCGCCCTCTCAACAATCAAGAGGATGAATGGTTAGATATTGATAAAAGTAAATATTATCAATGT
>JAQXDG010000086.1 GCA_029251505.1 Glaciecola sp.
GCTGTTGCTCACATATCATGTTGATGTAATTTTTCAATGACTTTGGGTCCAAAACCATCATTATTACCTAACGATTTGAAAAAATGCACTAAGGTATTTTCTGTTTGTGCTGAACAATCTGTCTTGTTTGGACAAATTAAATGATCTGCTTCCCAAATGATATGTGAGCCACAGCTCGGACATGTCTCCGGTAATTGTGGAGTGACTGCGTGTAATACTTTTTCAATTTTAGGGATCACTAAACCGCTGCGCACTAACTGAACCACAGCACCAGGACCTACCCCGTTAGTTTTAACCATATTATAATGGTGAACCGTCGCACGACTAATCGTCGCGCCACTAAGCTTTGTTGGCACTAATTCCGCAACAGGAGAAATGCGCCCAGTACGTGAAGTTTGTGGCGTGACATTCAACACTTCGACTTCAGCGGATTCATCATTGACTTTAAATGCAATCTGCCAACGGTGATGGTGACGTGTCGCCCCCATGTGCGTTTTGATGTCAGGGTGGGTAGTTTCCAGTATGACGCCATCAATATCATAATCTACAGCATCCCAGATAGGCTCTAGTAATGCGCTAAAATCAGATAACACTTCGTCAAGACTGCCTGTCCAATTAGGTAATAGTGAAAAGGGATAAAATACACAAGCTTGTTCATTGATGGCTTGCTTAACTGCTGGCTCGACGTTTTTTTCTGCAATTATCGCAGCTTGAATATTCCGTGAGTTTTCAAATTGTTCGGCAAGATGCTGAGTAAAATAACTCTTTGAAATAACAATTTCGCCGGGGCCTAAACCACGCATACCATGTTGTGCGACCGCCATTCCACGAGTAAAAGCCCGGGTAATATCTTGACCTCTAACGCCATCACCGCGTGTATATAGACGCTCACCGTCATCAAAAGCAGCATAACCATCAAGTTTTGGGGTAATTCGGATCTGAATATCACTTTCAGGCACATTGATTTCTTGTGCAGCTTTACGAATACGCTCAACCCATTTTTCAATTTCAGTCACTGAATACGCTTTGTCGGTAGACAACATTTTTTGCGGTAATGTCACCGTTTTACCCGTCGTAACTTCTGGTTCAACAAGACTCAAAAACTCATGAGTAGGATCGCGTTGTTGTAATTCCGCTAAATATTGATGATCATAAGTTGCATCATCAATTATCGGAAATCCGGCACGATAACAAGCATTAGCGGCATGTAAAATAGCCAATAATTGTGTGTTACTAATGACGCTTAATTCGGTAATGGAAAGGTCTTCAGCGACCTCATCGGCGTCCAGCCCAATTGCCAACGATTCAATAATAGTGCGTTGTTGTGGAGAAATACTATGCATAGAATTTATTGCCCAAATAAGCGACGACGTTCGAACTCTCTGATCCGTTCAACGTAGTGTTGCAATCCTTGCTGGGTTAACCCACTGCGATGCTCATCTAAGACTTGTGCCCCAAACTCATCGGCTAGCTTGCGGGCCGCATTATGCATCATATTAAATACTTGGTGCGCATCCCCTTCGATAGGTAATGACATAAATAGACTTAACCCATAATACTGTTGCGTTTCCATGTGTTCCACATCAAAAACACCTGGTTTAAACATACTTGCAAGACTAAATAAAATAGGTCCTTTGCCATTCGAATTAACATGACGATGGAAAATATCAGATTCCCCAAATTTAAAGCCTAATGTTAATAATGAGGCAATAAGCTGAGCTCCAGGGATCGGATTACTTTTGCTTACTTTAACATTCAATGATAAAAATTCAGGTTCAATCGCATGCTTGGACCCACTCGTTGATTGCGCTTTTGCAGCCGCCTTATTTTCATTGATTACCGGATCTACTGTGTCAAAATCAATGCGCATTTGATCGTCATTAATTTTTGGTTCGTTACGAATTGGCGTGCGGCGCGTTTTGCGGATCACTAAGTTTTTGGCTTGTTCGGTCAATGTCGGTTTTTTCGCTACCGGCTCAGGTACTACTGGTGGCGGAGTGACAGCTGGAGCGGAATAAAGTGGCACATCCTCGTCCTTAACTTTTATTTCAGGTTCGGGCTGAGGTGTTTCTTGTATTGTTGGAACCGGTATATCTGTCATGATGACTTGAGTTTCTGGGTCGCTCGGCACTGGGGTGTTGGCAACTGCTGAGTTTGAAGAAGTATGCTTTGTATCAACAGAGCTATCATTTGAACTATCATTTTGCGCTGTCACGTTCTGTAAAAAATGTTTTGGTGGCGACGGAAATTGTTCAGAGTCTCCTCCAGTATTATTGGCTAGAGAGGATGAATCATATTTCGCCGGAGATTGTGCCAATGGTGGTTTAGGGTTCGTCACAACTGAAGCGTAGACAGTGGGTTCATCAGCAATAGCAGGATCAGCCGTTGGCTTTGCAACTGACGTAATCATATCAAAGGTCGGGATATCATCCAGTGACGAAGTACTCACGTTTTCAGTATTAGCTGCATCATTCTGTTTTTCTGAGTCAATCGTACTTACTTTACCAATACCATACTCGTCAAAACCATTTAGATCATCATCATACGGATCGGGTAAATCAATGTTCTCTGCAAATCTATTCTCATTAATCGATTCATTTTGCTGTGCTTTTGTTAGTGCATCAGTATCATTTCCAAAGCCTAGGTTAGGGGCATCAAAATCAATATCATCTTTGCTCCAATGCTCTTGGGGTGTGTTATTTTTACGACTCACCCACAGACCATGAATGAGTAGTCCAATTATACAAATTGAACCGATTATTATTAGCGTAAGTTGTAAGTCCATCAAAAATCCTTCATGCCTGAGTTATGGCTAATGCTTCATCGATATCAACGGCTACCATTCTTGATACCCCCGGTTCAGCCATTGTAACACCTGTTAAATGACTCGCCATCTCCATCGCAATTTTATTATGAGAAATGTATATAAACTGTACCGTCTTAGACATTTCACTGACTAATTTACAAAACCGGCCGACATTTGCATCATCTAATGGTGCATCAACCTCATCCAACAAACAAAATGGTGCTGGGTTTAAACGAAAAATAGCAAAAACCAATGATAATGCGGTTAACGCTTTTTCTCCACCTGATAATAAGTGTATTGTACTATTTTTCTTACCTGGTGGACGTGCCATAATTGTCACGCCAGTGTCGAGCATATCATCACCGGTGAGTTCAAGATAGGCTGTTCCACCACCAAACACTTTTGGAAACAAACTTTTAAGATCAGTGTTAACGTGATCATACGTCGCTTTAAAGCGTGCTTTGGTCTCATTATCAATCTTTTTCATAGCACTTTCTAAGGTATTTAGAGCTAAACATAAATCGGTATTTTGTTGATCTAAATGCGTTTTTCGCTGAAATTGAATCTCGTACTCAGTAATTGCTGCTAAATTTACCGCACCTAATTGCGTTATATCATAGGTAACTTGTTCTAACTCTCGTTGTAATGCAACGGCATCGGCATCATCCGGCAAGTCAGGTAAAATCGTCGATAGCGGCACCTCAATTTGTTCGAGTTGTTCAACTATGCCTGCCGCCCGAACTCGATATCCTTGTAGGTCTAATTCTTGTGACTGTATTTTAGCTTTGATCGCCTCAACCTGATGCTGATTACTCTGATGCCCTGCTTCTGTCTGTTTAATTTTTAGTAATAATTCGTTGGCATTCGCTAGCAACGATTGAATCGTGGTATCGAGTGCCACTTGTTGTTCAAGTAACGTCATTAACTGCACTTGGTTTTGCTCATACGGCTCTTCGAGCGCCTGTATGTGATCTTCAAGCTGCCTTATTTTCATTTGTACATCGGCAAGTAACTTAACTTGATTCGATTTATTTTGAACCACAAATGAATGTGACGAACGGGCTTTTTGTAACGCTAACTCAGATTGGTGAATAGAATGCTGGCCTTGCTGAACCTGATTACGTAATGCGGTGACAGCATCCGTTAATTGAGTTTCTTGCGCTCGATTTCCATGTTGAAGAGCAGTTAACTCGTCTAAATGCAACGAATACTCTGCCAATGTTTCATTCAATTCATTTAACTGAATCGTTTCATCCGCTAAGGTATCCAGCAAACGTTTTTTTTCATTAATGAGTTTAGTATGTTGCAATTGATTTTGTTCCTGCTGGAACACTAACTGTCGCTGGGTTTGTTGAGCTTGCTGTAACTCTTGTTTTGCCTGCTCATTCGCTTTAACCGCTAAATCCAGCGCAGCTTGTTTGGTTGCCAAGCCTTCTTGTTTTTGATTTATCACAAGTTGTAAGGCTTGCGCTTGCTGTAGCCCTGATGCAATAGTCGCAGTTAGCTCATCAATCTGCTGTGCACGCACAACTAAGCTCTGTGCAGCGCTATCAGCTTGATTATATAACCCTGTTTGATATAGCCCACCAGGTTGCAACCATATTCCATTATCTAACAAAACGCTTGCGCCAATCGGTAACGTCTCAAGGACAAGAACCGCATCGTTCACATTTATATTGGACAACAAATGAATCGTGTTAAACCATGTTGGAACACGCTCGTTTTGACACTTTTCTGCTAACGAACCAACTACCTTAGTCGTTGTAAAAGACGTCTCAAGCCAAGTGTGAACGGGACTATGGGGTTCATTAACGAGCGCCTGTATGACTGCATCGGTATCACAAGTCGTCACATCGGGTTGCTGTGCAAAATGTAGCACAGGCTCAAACCAATGTGCATCTTGCGGCAGTACCGATAACCACTGCCATAACGGCTCAGTCGAAAATGCCACACTGCGTGTGATAGTTTGCGCATTTTGTAACGTTTCTAATGCTGTTAACGACACTTCATCTTGTGCTATTTGATGTTTAATCTGTGTTAGTTGAGTCAGCATTTGGCCTAACTCACATTGTAATACAGACTCATCCGTGTGCAGCATGACTAGATTAGCTTGTTGTTCACTGACAACTTGATGTTGGAAGTCAAGGATAGAGCCTTGAGTTAATATTTCAGCTGTCAGGTGTTGCGCTTCAAGCGTTAATTGCGCGAATTCCTGTGACACGAGATCAACACTGGATTGAGATTTTTGTCGCACACTATGTAATGCTTGGATCTGACTTTGGCATTGTTCGGATTGCGCTTTACGTTGTTGATATGCCATTGCTTGAGCTGCAGTATTGGCGGAATATTCTGTTAACGTCAACTCGGCGGCGGTTAAGTCTAGTGTTAGGCGTTGTTGTTGTGTTGTTTGGATTTCGTAATCAGGCTCTAATGCCGTCACTATCATTTGTGCATCAACAAGTTGTGAATCAAAACTATTTAGGGCTTGCTCATGCGCAATACGCTGTGCTTTAGTATCTTGTAATTCTTGTAGAATTTGTGACTTTCTGGTGTGACAGTACTTCTGTTCTTGTTCTAATGTCGTTATGTTGGTTGCTAACTGATATTTAGTCGCCTGTTGGGTCGCAATTTCTTCATTAAGATTCTCTTGTTGAATATGCAACGCTATCAATTGCGTTTCTTCACCTTGTTGATTGGTGTGCAAGCCAGCCAACTCGGTTGTCAGTTGCAGAAGGGTATGCTCGCTTGACGCAATTTTATCTGCTTCGACCAGCCATTTTAACGCAGTAATTTGTCCTTGCAGTGTTCTTTGCTGTGCTTTTAAATCCGTATAACGTTGCGCAGTTTGTGCTTGTTCTTGGAGTTTATCAATTTGTTGTCCCAGCTCACTACGTACATCATCTAAGCGAATTAAATTTTCATGAGTATGCTTGATCCGAGTCACTGTATCTTTGCGTCGTTCTTTGTATTTAGATACACCTGCGGCTTCTTCTATAAATACACGTAGCTCTTGGGGTTTTGATTCAATTAACTTGGAAATCATCCCCTGTTCTATGATGGCATAACTACGCGGACCTAATCCCGTTCCTAAAAATAAATCAGTGACATCTCGGCGGCGACATTTTGCGCCATTGAGATAATAAAAAGATTGTGCGTCACGGGTAACTAAACGCTTAACGGATAGCTCAGTATAACTAGCGTACTCACCCGCTATTCGACCTGCACTATTATCAAACACTAATTCAACTGAACACTGCCCTACAGGTTTGCGCGACGCTGAGCCATTAAAGATGACATCGGTCATGGCGTCACCACGCAAATTTTTGGCGTTGGATTCACCTAACACCCAGCGCACAGCATCTATCACATTAGATTTACCACATCCATTGGGACCGACGATAGCGGTCATATCACCATCAAAAGGGATCGTCGTAGGCTCGACAAAAGATTTAAATCCAGCTAACTTTATCCGTTTTAGACGCATGAACCTGTGCTATTTTTGTGGTTATAATTATGCATAGAAATGTAACAACAATCCCTATTAGGTGCAAACAGATTACGCGATTTAGATGCGATAACGCGATGAATACGTGGTGTTTGCACAATTATTCTGCATCTATTGTGTATCGGAAAACATTAGTAACATTTCTTCATACAATCCAAACGCTAAACACCTTATAATGAGTTAACTAAATTTAGCGAGTATTTCTATGTCTATGCATCAACGCTCTGGAATGAGCTATTTTTTTCAAGGATTTTCACTGATTACCGTGAAGGGCCTCAAACGTTTTGTCTTCGTCCCGTTGATAATTAACATCGGATTATTTGCTGGTGCGTTTTATTTTCTATTTGGTGAGATTGCATTGGGGATACAGGGCGTCATTAATATGATCCCAGATTGGCTTGGCTGGCTCAAAGATGGATTAATTTATATTTTGTGGCCGGTAGCGGTTCTAAGTGTGTTACTCATTTTTGCTTTGATCTTTGGTACATTAGCCAATTGGATAGCGGCTCCATTTAACGGTTTACTTGCTGAAAAAGTTGAACAACTCCTGACAGGACAAACCGTTGACTCTAGTGGTCTAGGTGACATTTTAAAAGATTTGCCGCGCACTTTGGGGCGCGAATTGACCAAACTCTTATACTATATTCCTCGTGCCATTGGGTTTTTATTATTATTTTTTATTCTGCCCATTATTGGTCAAGTGTTGTGGTTTTTGTTTAATGGCTGGATGATGGCAATCCAATATGCAGATTACCCGTTTGATAATCATAAAATATCGTTTGCAGCAATGCGTAATCAGTTAAATCAGCGTAAATCTTTAACATTTGGTTTTGGCATTATTACGAGTTTATTCGCCTTGATCCCTATTGTTAATTTTATTGTTATGCCAGTAGCAATTTGTGGGGCGACTGCGATGTGGGTAAATGAATTCAAACCAGAGCATACTGCATAGCGATATGTAGGGATATGCTTTTAGTAAGATGGACCGGTTATTATATTACTGGTTCGTCTTTTTAACACTTGTTGCTGCCATAAGTATTGATATAAATACGGGATAACAGGCACATCATAAAAACGCAAAAATGTGAAATCATTAGGATGTAATAAGAACCGTCGTATCTGATTATGCTGTGTTTCACAACCAATGTGTTCATAGTCTGCATTATTCTTACGAAGATTTAGCTGTGCAATAAAAATATCCGCGTAGGGATGCGGTTGGTCATTGTTATCAGTCAGTTGCGAAGCATGAATAACATTCGGAGCATTGCGCGCAATATCACATTGAAAGCGAGCTGCAGCAGCACTCATTGGATACTCATCTAAAAACCCGGCAAAATGAGCTAGTTCATGGATAAATACTTGATAGGTATCCGTGTGTGCCAGCTGCATGATGGCATCAGAAACATAGGCATTACCTTGCGCTTGTACCTTGACGATTTGTGTTGTTAAAAGTGGTAAGTGTGCTTGCTGATCCCTGGCATCGTCAGAAATCATCATCGGAGGCAGCAGACAAACAGGAAGAAAGCGCATGTTCGTGTCAAAGACAAAATCGTTATACAATCCCATTAAATAACGATAGTCAATGACACTGTGAGCAATTAACGCAACATGATCAACACAATGCGTAAATTGGGTTACCGATATATCAGCTGCTACTTGAGGGGCTATTTGCGGATAAATATACTTAGACGCGTTAGAATCTGCACTTATTACTACGCATACCAAAAAAAACAAGCCCCTTAAAGAGATCACTCTGAATCAGGTAAACGATTGGTGGCATCTACTTGCACATTTTTATCACGTATCAACGCCAATTCAACCCTAGAAAAACGATGTTCAACAAATTCGTACACATTAGTACTCAACGCTAATTTAAAAAAGTTGGTGGCAATTTTGTCTTTACCAAATTGTCGAAAATATTTTCCTAAATAAAAATACGCTTCACACAAGCGTTCATTCATCTGATTACGAGTATCAACTCCTACAATGACAGAGTTAAGTAAAGATTGTTGCGATATCTTGCCCGTATAAAATGCCACTATGTTATCAGACCACTGATTACTGGTTAACTGCACTTCTCCCTGTTTGAGCAACGCCATTGCAGTATCAGGATTCACCTCAAACTGCACCAAATATAGCCATAAAAGACGATACGCATCTTGCGGATCATTATCGTAATAGCGTTGTATATCTGGTAGCGCTAAATCAGATCGCCCGGCATAATACAAAGCCACACCACGATTTAGATAAGTAAATTCATAATTTTCATCCATTTCGAGTACAGCATCAAATGCCTCATAGGCTTCTATAAATTCTTTACGAACCGTGTGGTGGATCCCAATGGAATTATAAGCCTCATGCAAACGTGGATCAAAGCGCACTGATTGTTGAAAATCGTAAAATGCGAGACTCGACAGACCAACACTATCAAATAATAAACCTCGGCGAAATAAAAACTGAGCTCGTTCGTCGTCGCTAAGTTCAGGGCTCATGACAATCATATTAAATTTGGCTAACGCTTGTTGAGCTCGACCTGATGCTTCTACTGGCTCAGGAATGATTAAATTCGCCATACTATTACTCGTATCTAGCGCGTCGTGACGTTGTGCAAGATTAGCTTGATCGCTAGAGAACAGTGAGCAACCACTCAGGGTTAAAATGACGATGAGGAGTAAGCATTGAATACCGCGCAACTTAGGGATCCTTAAATATAAAAATGACAATGGGAAAAATAAGACAATGGGTCATCACAAGATGAATTGGCTTTACTTATAATATTTAAAATTTAACATGAATTACACTATGACAACAGCCGTATGTGTATTTTGGATATAAAAAAAGGAGCCTCAGGCTCCTTTTTATATCAACTTAATGATTATTCTGCGTCAGATTCTTGAGCAGGCTTTTCAATCAGTTCTTTCATGCTTAAACGCACACGGTTTTGACGATCAATTTCCATGACCTTAACCTGAACTTCTTGACCTTCTTTAAGGTAATCTGTGACTTTAGCAACACGTTCGTGTGCGATTTGTGAGATATGTACTAGGCCATCTTTACCTGGTAATACTTCAACAAATGCACCAAAATCAGCAATGCGTGATACTTTACCGGCATAGACTTTACCTACTTCGATTTCAGCAGTCACTTGCTTGATTTTTTCAATCGCAATATCTGCTTTGGCTTTTTCAGTCGCAAAAATCTTAATCGTACCATCATCTTCAATTTCAATATTCGTATCTGAAGCTTCAGTAATAGCACGGATCATCGCGCCGCCTTTACCGATAACGTCACGAATTTTATCTTGATCCACTTTCATTGTATAAATGCGTGGTGCAAATTCAGATAACTCTTCACGATGACCATTAATTGCTTGGTCCATCACACCTAAGATATGAATACGTGCTTCTTTTGCTTGTTTAAGCGCAATTTGCATTATTTCTTGAGTGATACCTTCGATTTTGATATCCATTTGTAAAGCAGTAATACCGTTAGTCGTACCCGCTACTTTAAAGTCCATGTCGCCTAAGTGATCTTCATCACCTAAGATGTCAGATAAAACAACGAAGTTTTCATCAGACTTAACTAGACCCATCGCGATACCCGCAACAGAAGCTTTAATCGGAACACCTGCATCCATAAGCGCAAGAGATGTACCACAAACAGAAGCCATTGATGAAGAACCATTAGATTCAGTGATTTCTGAGACAACACGTACTACGTACGGGAAATCAGCTTCACTTGGCATAACTGCTTGCATACCACGTTTAGCAAGACGACCGTGACCAATTTCACGACGCTTTGGTGAACCGATAAAACCTGTTTCACCAACTGAATATGGAGGGAAATTATAATGTAACATGAAACGTGAAGTAGCCATGCCACCAAGTTCATCTAACATCTGTGCATCACGCTCAGTACCAAGTGTAGCAGCAACAAGTGCTTGAGTTTCACCACGTGTAAACACAGCAGAACCGTGAGTACGTGGCAATACGCCAGTAGCTACGTCAAGTGCACGGATCATCGCAGGATCACGACCATCAATACGCGGCTCACCAGCAAGAATGCGTGAACGAACAACGTCAGACTCTAAGTCATGAAGTAATTCTGACACTTCTTTTGCATCGACTGAATCATCAGCAGCGACAATAGCAGCTAGTGCTTCTTCAGTTACGGTGTCAACAGCAGTTTTACGCGCTAGTTTATCAGAAATCTGATACGCAGCAGTCATGCCGCCTTGTGCGTGAGCAGCAACTTTCGCTTTCAATTCGGTGTTTTCAGCTACAGCAGTCCAATCCCACTTAGGCGTGTTTACATTCGCTGCAAACTCAGCAATATTGCTAACAACCGCTTGTGATTGCTCATGACCGAAAACAACGGCACCTAGCATCACTTCTTCAGAAAGAATGTCTGCTTCAGATTCAACCATTAATACCGCAGATTCAGTACCAGCAACAACTAGGTCTAATTGACTAGCTTCTTGCTCTGACGTTCGAGTGTTTAATACATATTCACCGTCAGTATAACCAACACGCGCCGCGCCAACTGGACCACCAAATGGCATACCAGAAATCGCTAATGCAGCAGACGTACCGATTAATGAGATAATATCAGTTGGGATTTCTGGGTTAGCAGAAACAACTGTGATTACTACCTGAACTTCATTTTTGAAGCCTTCAGGAAATAACGGACGGATTGGACGGTCAATAAGACGTGCGATTAATGTTTCGCTTTCTGAAGGACGACCTTCACGTTTGAAAAAGCCACCCGGGATTTTACCCGCAGCATAGGCTTTTTCTTGATAATTAACCGTTAATGGAAAAAAGTTTTGATCGGCTTTGGCTTCTTTTTTACCAACAACGGTAACCAAAACACAAGTATCATCCATGCTAGCCATAACGGCTGCAGTGGCTTGACGAGCAATTACGCCCGTTTCTAATGTCACAGTATGCTGACCATACTGGAATTTTTGAGTAATAGGAGTCACTATTTATCCTTTATTTTCAATGATTTCATACGCTATTAATTGCGGTGCATAGTATAAGACGTTCTGCTATAAAATGCTATAAATTGTACCTAGAATTACGTACAAAATAGGCATATTGCCATTTGTGCTCGTTGGATTATTGTTAGACTGACGTTATTAAGTAAAATACCGAGCCAATATGGATGTATTTTAAACATGAATCTGTATATTTGGTGTCAGGAATTTTTGCACTTATAATATTTTCAATATCTGAAATAAAATAAAACCCATTAAAAACAATAACTAAAAATTTTGGACTGAAGATTGCAGTACATTTTACAAATACGTGCTACACATTTGTAAAGAGGTTAAGAGGTCTTATGTCTAGAGCAGATACAGTTACAAAAGAAGTCAAATACTTTCATGAGTTGTTACAAGAAGAAATAAATCTCCCCGAATTAAGCGAAATTAGTGAACCGACTTTACGCCGGCTGCTAGATCGTATCTATCGTTTTGAAACTCGATGTACCGTTAAAAAACAAAAATATTCAGAAAAATTATGTATCCAGTTTAGAGGTCGAATTGCAGATTTATTGTTATTAATGGACAATTTTGATTTACAAGATGCAATCGCTAACCGGGACAGTATTCAAGATAATATTAATATCGTTGCTTAATATTTTATATAACCGATTCCTTCTACAC
>JAQXDG010000105.1 GCA_029251505.1 Glaciecola sp.
GGTTCAGTATTTATAAATGCTCCTTAAGGGCTTAAATTGCAATACCAGTAAATGACTGGAAGCCTAGTGCCATAAGACCAGCAATCATAAATACTGAACCTAGACCACGAATACCTTCAGGCATATCTGCATACTTTAATTTTTCACGTACCGCTGCTAATAAGATAATTGCTAGCGCCCAACCTGCACCACTACCAATACCATATACAATACTTTCTGGAATGTTGTATTCGCGTTGTACGGCGAACGCAACACCACCAAAGATGGCACAGTTTACGGTAATCAGCGGCAAAAAGATCCCTAATGCGTTATATAACGCCGGGAAAAATTTGTCTAAACTCATTTCCAAAATCTGTACTAATGCAGCGATAACTCCAATGAACGTCAAAAAACTTAAGAAGCTTAAATCCGTATCAGGGAAACCCGCCCAACCTAATGCACCGGGCGCTAGGATGTTAGTATAAATAATTTGGTTAACCGGTACTGAGATCCCCAATACCACGATAACAGCAACCCCTAGGCCCATTGCCGTAGAGACTTTCTTAGATACTGCCAAAAATGTACACATACCTAAGAATAATGATAGCGCCATATTTTCAACGAAAATTGAACGCACTAATAATGCTAAATAATGTTCCATGATTATTCCTTAGGCTCTACTTGCTCTGGACGAATAGTTCGGATAAACCAAATTAACCCGCCAATTAAGAAGAATGAACTAAATGGTAGAATCAACAGACCATTACCTTGATACCAACCACCATTAGTGACTAATGGTAAAATTTCAAAACCAAGGATAGTACCAAAACCAAATAATTCTTTGATTGTACCAATCACGATTAGGACAAATGAATACCCTAAACCATTACCAATACCGTCTAAGAAACTCATCATAGGTGGTGACTTCATTGCATAGGCTTCAGCACGACCCATTACGATACAGTTAGTGATAATCAAACCAACGAATACCGAGAGTTGTTTAGAAATCTCATACGAATACGCTTTTAACACCTGATCAACAACGATTACTAGTGACGCAATAATCGTCATCTGAATAATAATACGTACGCTTGAAGGAATTTGATTACGAATTAATGAAATAAATAAGTTAGAAAATGCGGTTACTACAGTAAGTGCTAATGACATTACTAACGCAGTTTCTAATTTAGTTGTAATTGCAAGTGCAGAACAAATACCTAGTACGTGCAACGCGATTGGATTTGACCCCAAAATTGGCTCAAAGAGAGCTTTCTTCATTTCTTTTATATCAGCCATGATAGTCCCCTATGATTTCCAAGATTGACGTTGAAGATAAGGACCGAAGCCATTATCACCTAACCAATAAGATAACGTATTCTGAACGCCGTTACTGGTAAGAGTTGCACCAGATAATGCATCAACCGCATAGGGGTTTTGCGTACCTGCTTGCTTTTTAACTTGAATAGCAACTTCGCCATTGTTAAACAATTTCTTACCATTCCACAATGCTTGCCACGCTGGGTTTTGCACTTCACCACCTAATCCAGGGGTTTCTTTGTGTTGATAATAAATGAGTTCACGAACCGTATTGCCGTCTGCATCTAATGCTAAAAATCCGTACATCAAATCCCACAACCCACTACCGTGGATCGGTAAAATGACACGAGATACTTCACCTGAAGCGTTTTTGATGTGATAAATGTTAGCAATATTTGCACGACGAGAAAAACCAACATTACCTTCGACTTTCGTACTGGTATCTTTGGTTTTCGATACTTTACCGTACATATTGTATGGCTTTGTCATCCCTTCATTAGGATTGGCAACATATTCACCCGTCGCTAAATCAACAAATTTTTCTTCAACAAGTTGATTGTACGTGCCAGCAATATCACCTGCAGCTTGGTCAGCAAGACCAGCCGCAGTTAAAATATTAGACATTTTATCTAACGCTGCATTGTCATTTTGTAAACTACGTAAACCTACCGCAGCACCAGATACAATGATTGAACAGACTAAACATACAGCCAGTACAACACCGACTGTTTTACCTAAAGTTTCTTTTTTAGCCGACACGAGCGACCCTCCGCTTAATGTTACTTTGCGCGACGAAATAATCGAATAACGGCGCCCATAAGTTAGCAAATAAGATAGCTAGCATAATACCTTCTGGGAATGCAGGGTTAAGTACACGTACCACCACTGTCATAAAGCCAATGAAGAATCCATATGCCCATTTGCCTGAGTTAGTAAATGATGCTGATACTGGATCGGTCGCCATAAAGAACAAACCAAACGCCATACCACCAATCACCATATGCCAATACCAAGGCATTGCCATCATCGGATTAACATCACTACCAATATAGTTAAGCAAGCTAGATAAGAAGACCACACCGATGATGCCGCCTAATACGATACGCCAACTGGCGATGCGCAAGTAAATAATAAACAAGCCACCAAGCATAATCGCTAGCGTTGATACTTCACCAACAGAGCCTGGAATGTTACCGAAGAACGAATCCATCCATAAGCTCATGTTGCTGTAGTCCATGTCGCCATTAGCGGCTTTTGACAACCACGTAGCGCCAGAGAAGCCATCAGCAGGTGCAACTGCAACCCAAGGGCTGTCACCAGACATACTTGCAGGGTAAGCAAAATACAAGAACGCACGGCCTGATAAGGCTGGGTTTAAGAAGTTACGGCCAGTTCCACCAAAGACTTCTTTAGCAATAACAACACCAAACGTAATACCTAATGCAACTTGCCATAATGGCACGGTCGCCGGTAACGTTAACGCAAACAATACCGAGGTAACAAAGAACCCTTCGTTGACTTCATGTTTACGAACCGATGCGAACAATACTTCCCAGAAACCACCAACAGCAAATGTCACGGCATATATAGGTAGGAAGAAACAAGCTCCGTAGAAAAACATGGATAAAGTACCGATATCAGCAGTACCTAACTCACCGCCTAGGGCAGTAAATAAGGCAGCTTGCCACATGTCAGGTAATGTACCTGCACCGGCTAAGATAACTTCATGCGCTTGAGCACCAACGTTATACATACCATAAAACATTGCTGGGAATGTCGCCATCCACACCATGATCATGATACGTTTTAAATCAATGCTATCTTTAACGTGAGTCGATGAGGAATTAACCTTACCTGGGGTATAAAAAATAGTCGCCGCTGCTTCATACAACGCGTAAAACTTTTCATGTTTACCGCCCGGCTCAAAATCCGGTTCGATTTTTTCTAAAAATGCTTTTAAACCCATGGCTTAACCCTCTTGTTCAATTTTAGTTAAACAATCACGTAAGATTGGACCGTAGTTATATTTGCCGGGGCAAACATAAGAACATAATGCCAAATCTTCTTCATCTAACTCTAATGCGCCCAGTGTTTGTGCACTATCGGTATCACCAGAAATGATGTCACGTAATAATAAAGTCGGTAATACATCTAACGGCATGATGCGTTCATAGTTACCAATTGGTACCATTGAACGGTCTGAACCATTAGTCGTTGAAGTCATATCAAATAGACGCTTAGTATTCAGGTGACCTAAATACGCTCGGGTAATTGAATGCTGGTTACTACCAGGCATAATCCAACCGAACAATTTCTTTTCTTTGTCTTCTTTGATTAATGAAACTTGTAAATGATAACGACCAAGATACGCTTGTGGACCTTGTGCGTGAGTACCATTTAACACTGAACCAGAAATCACACGAACTGACGATTCGCTAAGTTCATTTTCAAGAAGTTGCTCTAATGAAGCACCAAGTACCGTCGAAACTAAACGAGGTTTTTTCGCAACAGGACCAGACAAAGCAATCACGCGCGTACTATCTAGCTCACCAGTAGTGAACAAAGTACCAATAGCGATGACATCTTGATAGCTGATGTGCCAAACTTTTTTGCCTGGACCAACTGGATCAAGAGTATGAATGTGCGTACCTACTAACCCTGCAGGGTGAGGACCAGCAAATTCGTTCGTATCAACCTTAGCATTACCGGTATTAACCGATGCACCAGGTGCTTTACTGACGAAAATTTTGCCATCAGTTAAGTTTGATAATACGTTCAAGCCGTTCACGAAATCATCATTGCGTGTCGCAATAATCACCGTCGGATCGGCAGCTAATGGATTAGTATCCATTGCATTGACGAAAATTGAATTCGGTGTTGAACCAACCGCAGGTACTTTGCTGAATGGACGAGTACGTAATGCTGTCCATAAACCTGAATCGACTAGTTGCGTTTGGACCTGTACACGAGCAATACCCGTTAACTTGTCCGCAGCAAACTTGTCAAACGTGACTTTCGCATCGCCCGCGGCATCAATAACTACTGATTGCAAAACACGCTTTGCGCCACGATTAACCGCAGTGACTTGACCTGAGATAGGCGCCGTAAACTTTACGCCAGGATTCTTTTTATCTTCAAAAAGTAACTGACCTTGCTTTACCGCATCGCCGACTTGGACATGCATCGTAGGACGCATTCCATTATATTCCTCACCTAACACAGCTACTTGGGTAACGGCATTTCCAGTATGGATTTGCTGTTCCGGCGCACCTGATATCGGGAGGTCTAACCCTTTCTTTATTTTATTTAACATAAGCAATTGCACTACTCGTTTAGATACTAATTAGCCAAGTCACTCACCCTTTTATCGGCAAGGCGTTGAGAGATTTGGCTAATCAGTCTCATGGTTATAAATAATTATATTTGTATATGCATGTTTAGCAGATGGTTCAATGGCATCTATCTTACCCATACCTAGACGCGTTGCGTCCTAGACAAATGTCATTTAAGCGTGCCGGATTATAAAGGAAAATCCCTCCATAATCTATTGTCTATCAGGATAATATTGGCGAGTTTGAGATAATAATAACAATCCGATGTTCAAATATACTGCCAAGTAAGTAGGTTCAATCACGTATCAGCTTGATGTTTAAAGAAATAAACCGCCTAAATGGCGGTTTATTTCTTTTTTAACTATATATTGCAAGGAGATTAAACTTTAGTATTGCATAGTATTATATAGCTATAAATGTATCCGTTATGTAAGAACAAACTAGGTCTACATATTGCTAGATATTATACCCATTCAGCTAACGGGCTAACATCCGCCGCATAATCAACACCGTCTAATCCAAATCCAAATAATTGCAAGAAATCAGCGTTATAACCCGCATAATCACTTAATTCATGAAAATTATCTTGGGTCACTTGTCCCCATAACGCTTCGATTTTAGCCTGAGTAGCATCGTTGGTTTCTTTGGCATCCATACGATAACGATTGGTTTCATCTAATGCTGCATCAGGGTTTAACAAACATTCGCTAAACAAGCCTGCAATTTGCTCAATACAGCCTTCATGCGTGCCTTCTTCTTTCATCACTTTATAAATCAATGAAATGTACAATGGCATCACAGGGATTGCCGAGCTAGCTTGCGTCACTAACGCTTTTAATGAAGATACATGCGCATCAATACTAAGGTTAGCATAGGTAGTATTAATCGCTGTCGCGGCACGATCTAAATCTTCTTTCGCTCTACCTATTGTCGCAGAGCCGTAGATTGGCCATGTGAGTTTTTTACCAATATAAGTATACGCAGTCGTTTTCGCATTTGGCGCAAGTAAATCAGCTTCAGCTAAGGCTTTGATCCACAATTCCCAATCTTCACCGCCCATGACTTTGATCGTTTGATCGATTTCGTCTTGGTTTGCAGGCTCTAACGCAATCGTATGGATCCGATCTTTATCTGTATCATACGTTTTAGTTTCATACGCTTGGCCTACTGGCTTAAGCGTTGATTTGTAGACTTCACCTGTTTCAGGATCCGTGCGGCGTGGCGACGCTAATGAATACACCACTAAATCAACCTGACCAATGGTTTCTTTTAATTTAGCAATAACTTGCGCTTTCATGTCATTACCAAACGCATCACCATTTAAGGTATGTGCTTCAATGCCTGCTGCTTTTGCTTGGGCGTGAAATGCAGCGGTATTGTAATAGCCCGCAGTACCGGTTTTACGCTCGGTTGGTTCTTTTTCAAAACACACACCCACTGTATTTGCGCCGTAACCAAAGCTAGCAGTAATGCGAGATGCCAAACCGTAACCAGTAGAACAGCCTAGAATGAGTACGTTTTTTGGTGCCGTATCCGCATCTTGCGTTAAATCGAGACCTTTAATATAGGCTATTTGATTTGCAACGCTTTGTGCACAACCCACTGGGTGAGCATTGGTACAGATAAAGCCACGTACTTTTGGGGAAATAACCATCTACTGCTTCCTTAATTATAAATATTTGGGCGTATTGTAAACCTGCAAAGCAGGTTAACTGGTCAAATGAGTGATATATCGACGCATATTTCACGTTAATCGCTTTTATCAGCATCATTTTCGACATAAAAAAAGCGCTTGGAGCATTTACTCAACAAGCGCTTGAATCAAATACAGCTAGGTTTAACCTAAAATTGCGTGCAATTCTACGTCAAATACTAGTGTGCTGTATGGTGCGATTGCACCACCGGCACCTTGCTCACCGTAAGCAAGATCATGTGGAATGGTTAAACGCAACTTATCGCCAACAGACATAAGCTGCAATGCTTCAGTCCAACCTTTGATTACGCCACCAACTGGAAATTCAGCAGGCTGACCACGATCATAAGATGAATCAAACACGTCACCATTAATCAATGTACCGTGATAATCAACACGAACGGTCGATGCTGCTGTTGGTTTTTCGCCGTCACCAGAATTAATTACTTCGTATTGTAAACCAGAATCCGTTACTGTTACTTCCGCACGTTCTGCATTTTTAGCTAAGTATGCTTGCGCTTCAGCAATCACACTTTCAAATTCTTTTGATTTTTCAGCTTCCATGCGCTTATGGATCTCACTGAATGCAGCACCTAAAGTCTCGTTATCAACGGCACTTTCTTGACCACCAAAAGAATCTTGTAATCCATTGATCACAGCTTCAATTGATAATCCGTCAAACGGATTAGATGCTAATTGTTGGCCCATTTGGAAACCAATACCGTAACTTGCTTGACCTTCAATAGTCGTTAGATCTGCCATGTTTTCTCCTGCAGGTTTATTAAAATTGTCGTGCAAGTCGTCGCTTGCACAACAGCAAAGAAGAGAATTGTAGCATAGGTGCAATTAATATAATTATAAAATATGTCATATTGATTTAGACAGTTTAGCCAAAATTTCGTATGGTTATAGTTCGATGAAATATAGGAAATATTGCTCATGCAACATGATAAGCAAATCGATGCTCAGTTAAAGCACACAGTGCGGGATTTAGGTGAATTACTTGGCCAGACAATTAAACATGAACTCGGTCAAGAATGGTTAGATAAAATTGAAGCAATCCGTTTGCAAGGTCGGGCTGGACATCTAGGTGATGCCGCTGCCAATATCGCCTTACAAAATGTGTTTAAAGACATGAACAATGAAAGCTTATTGATCATTGCTAGAGCGTTTGCTCAGTTTTTGAACCTTGCCAACATCGCCGAACAAGAATTTAATAGTAGTAAACAGCTCGATGATTCCGTTGATGTGTTATTTAGCCACTTACGTAAAGCTCAAAAATCACCCGAAGCGATTTATGAAGCCGTTAATGCCTTGCATATTGATTTAGTCCTTACCGCTCACCCGACAGAGGTTACTCGTCGCACCATGATCCACAAACATACGGCATTAGCCGAGTGTTTGCGTCAACAACACAATGACACCTTGCATCCTGCGCAAAAATTACAATTAAGCGAGCGCATCGCCGATTTAGTTGAGCAAGCATGGCACACCGAGGAAATTCGTGACCGTCGTCCGACGCCTATCGATGAAGCGACGTGGGGATTTTCAGTTATAGAAAATTCTTTATGGGATGCTATACCCGATTTCATGCGTGATTTAGATCTTAAATTACAGCAAGAATACGACATTAAATTACCGATTGATGCTCAGCCGATTCAAATCAGCTCATGGATGGGGGGTGATCGTGATGGTAACCCATTTGTGACATCAAACGTTACCCAAACAGTCTTGCACTTAGCGCGACGTCGTGCGGCCAAACTCTTTGCCAAAGACATTAGTGCCCTGCAAGTCGAGCTATCGATGAGTAAATGTGATGCCACGATCCGTAACCAAGTCGGTAGTGCATCTGAACCCTATCGTGCAATCCTCAAACCATTGGTCAAACGCTTACGATCGACCAAAGATGGTATTGATGATTTATTAAATGGTCGTATTGCTGATGACAGCAATTGGATCCACTCACAAAAAGAATTACTCAAACCACTAATGCAATGTTACCGCTCACTTATTTCATGTGGGTTAGAGCAGACCGCTAAAGGGGGGTTACTCGATACCATTCGCCGTGCACATTGTTTTGGGGTGTATTTATTAAAACTAGATATCCGTCAAGATTCTGGTCGTCATGCTGATGCCATTGCTGAAATCTGTGATTATTTATCATTAGGCGATTACCATAGCTGGGATGAAGCTAAAAAAATCACCTTTTTAACCAAAGAAATGGCCTCCAAACGTCCATTTTTACCTAATGCTTGGCAAGCTGACTGGCAGCCAAGTCCCGATGTACAAGAAGTACTAGACACCTGCCGTACCGTTGCAGTCAATGATCGGGATGCCTTTGGGATCTATATTATTTCAATGGCGAGCTTTGCGTCTGATGTCCTAGCAGTACAATTACTGCTACAACAATCTCAAGTTACCTGGCCGATGTCTGTCGCGCCATTATTTGAAACTCTCGACGATTTAAATCACTCACCCGTCGTCATTGATCAATTGCTCGCCATTGACAGTTACCGTAATGGGTTGGCTGATGGTCAACATATTATGATTGGGTATTCAGATTCAGCCAAAGATGCAGGCGCATTAGCAGCAGGTTGGGCACAATACACAGCCCAAGAATCACTCGTCGCCATTTGTGCTAAATATGACACATCGTTAACCTTATTTCACGGCCGAGGTGGTACGATTGGTCGTGGTGGTTTACCCGCCCATTCTGCCATATTATCGCAACCGCCCGGCTCATTAGATGGCGGCTTTCGTGTTACTGAACAAGGCGAGACGATCCGTTATAAATTTGGTATGCCAGCATTAGCCAAACGCAGTTTAGGTATTTATGCCAGTGCCATCATCGAAGCTAAGTTATTCCCTCCACCTGCACCCAAGGCTCATTGGCGTGAATTACTGGATGAAATGGCCGCACAAGGGCGCGATAACTATCGTCATGTCGTTCGCGTTGATCCTGATTTTGTCCCTTACTTTAGACAAGCTACCCCAGAACAAGAACTGGGTAAGTTACCACTTGGTTCTCGTCCTACTAAACGTAACCCGCAAGGTGGGGTGGAGAGTTTACGTGCAATCCCTTGGATTTTTGCATGGGCGCAAACGCGCTTAGTACTCCCTGCATGGCTAGGTGTGATGCGTGCGATTATGCGGAGTTATGAAACTCAACACGTCACCATTGATGAAATGGTCGAACAATGGCCGTTCTTTCAATCGCGTTTATCGATGCTCGATATGGTATTTGCTAAAGCAGATATCAGTATTGCCAAAGCCTATGATGATAGTTTAGTTGATGCTGAGCTAAAACATTTTGGTGAATCGTTGCGTAATGAATTGCAGCAAAGTAGAACTGATTTACTGCATATCACTCACAAAAACAACCTGATGCAAGATGATCCCCAAGGTCTCAATTCTATGCATATTCGTGCTGACTATTTGCAACCACTCCATTATTTGCAAATTGAACTGCTCAAACGTACGCGCCAAGTAGATAATGAACATGAAATCAGTGCTATCGAAAAAGCAATGATGGTTACCATTACTGGCATTGCAATTGGTATGCGCAACACGGGTTAGTCGGTATTTTTAATAGCTAACAACTAACAAAAAACCCGTTAAGTATAATACTTAACGGGTTTTTAAATTATATTGCCAATACAATCTGCTCCAAAGCAGCCGTATTAGGCGATGTATTTACGCGTTAACGAAATCGACACCAAGTTGAATATCACCACGTAGACCGTCTAACATGTCAGCTTTTGCTTGTTCTTCGAACGCACTTAACTCACCGTAAGATAAAATCTCTTCTACGCCGTTTTTACCTAAACGTACAGGGTGAGCAAAGAATGCTGCATCAGCAGAACCATCAACCTGAACATATGTATACTCAACTACATCACCACCTTGCATCGCATCAACTAAAGATAGACAAAAACGTGCCGCTGCTTGACCCATAGATAATGTTGCAGATCCGCCGCCCGCTTTTGCTTCAACAACTTCAGTACCGGCATTTTGGATACGAGTTGTTAGGCTTGCTACTTCTTCATCAGTAAAGCTTACGCCTTCAACTTGAGATAGTAATGGTAAAATTGTTGTACCTGAGTGACCACCGATAACAGGTACGTGAGTTTTAGCAACATCAAGACCTTTTAACTCAGCGACAAACGCTTCCGCTCGGATAACATCCAATGTCGTTACGCCGAACAGTTTGTTCTTGTCGTATACGCCTTTGGCTTTTAATGTTTCAGCAGCAATAGCAACCGTTGTGTTAACAGGGTTGGTAATGATACCAACACACGCAGTAGGACACGCATCTGCAACGCCTTCAATAAGGTTTTTCACGATACCGGCATTGATGTTAAACAAATCTGAACGATCCATACCTGGCTTACGCGGAACACCGGCAGGGATCAACACGATATCACAACCCGTTAATGCACCCGCTAAGTCATCTTTACCGTGACCCGTTACTGCAACGGCAGTTGGGATGTGGCTTAAATCAACAGCAACACCTGGAACAACCGGAGCAACATCATACAATGCTAACTCGCTTCCCGCTGGAAGTTGGGTTTTTAATAATAAAGATAATGCTTGGCCGATACCGCCAGCAGCGCCTAAAACAGCTACTTTCATGTTATTCTCCTAAATGGATTGAGCAAATTGTATATTTTGTGAATTCAGTACACTTGGTGTTTAATACCTTATGAAATAATCTAAATAACCACAATGACACATTAGTTGTATGTGTAATGTGTGTATTGTTTGCTAAATTTCAAGGTCTACGGCAAAATAACTCAATAATAAAAATTTAACCTGACGGGTATACGACATGTCGAGCCAAAAACAAGGCGATTTAATCAAAGCGTTCCGCTCAATATTGACGGCAGAAAGCTGTGCTTCCCAAGGTGATATTGTCAACATACTGAAATCCCAAGGCTTCGATAACATCAGTCAATCCAAAGTCTCGCGTATGCTAACAAAGTTTGGCGCAGTCCGTATGCGCAATGGTTTAGGCGAGATGGTGTACTCGCTACCCGCTGAATTAGGCATCCCTACAGCGAAGAGCCCATTGCGACAACTAGTATTAGATGTTGTGCACAATAATGTCATGGTCGTCATCCGTACCAGTCCAGGTGCTGCTCAACTTATCGCCAGATTATTAGATTCTTTAAGCAAAAAAGATGGTGTATTGGGAACGATTGCAGGGGATGATACTATTTTTATTGCACCTGCAGATGTATCTCAAATTGAAAAATTACGTCAGTATGTTGAAAATCTCTTTGATAATGTGTGACGTATTTCACAACATCATTTTGTATACTTTTACCTAATAGAACGTTATCCACAAATCTTCTACTATATTCCCTAGATGAATAAATTTGAGCGCTTGTATGCATTTCACGTAATCAATGCCTCAAATATCATAACGTTTAGGGAGCAAATGATTGCATAAACGAAAAAACTTAATCGTCGATGATGGTCAATTATTAAATCTACACAATATCAGTGTATTACTGATACATCATGATCAAGACGTTTATCAACAGTTTGAACAGTATAGTCATCATTATGGCAATACCCTCGTTTATGCGGATTCCGTAGAGGAGTTGCGTGACAAAAAATTACTACTTGTTTGGGATGTTATTTATATTGATGTGGGCATATACCATGATGAGTGTATTGATATTATTAATATTTTTAAACTCTCCTTTCCAGATGTGAAAGTGCTTTTTTTAGGTGATTCAATTACGTTACAAGAACGAATTGATTATCTGCAACTTGGTGCAGATTTAATTTTGTCCAATCACCTTGCTCAAGAGGAATTTGGCTTAATTACTCGTTATATGTACACCAATGCAAAAATGACCCCCAAACCGATCCTAACGCTTGATGATAATGTCATGTTTGATCTTGTGACCAGTGAATTACATCTTGCTGGTACGGATATATATATTGAGTTAACTCTTCAAGAAGCATCGATTATTACGTTATTTATTTTGGATGCTAAGCAGCAACTCGAAACATGGCAACTATTAGATGCGATTGGTTCATTAGATAACCCTCGTGGTCGTAAAAACCTAGAAGTGTTTATCTCTCGCTTGCGCAAAAAATTAGTGCCGTTGAGTACCAAGCTATCGCCGATTAAGGCAGTACGTAATTATGGCTACCACTTGACATTACCCATACGAATTAAAAACTATACATAAGCTATAATATAAAAAATCGATAAGACACAAAAAACCCGCTTTAAAGCGGGTTTTTATTTATCTATATTATATGACCGATCAAAAAGATGTTTTAGGGCATCACTAGGATGCCCTTTCAGCTCATTAGAAGCTGTATTTAACACCTACACGTACTTCCCACAATGATGGGCCACGAACATAACTTGTCTCTGGCGCATTGAAGCGTTCAAACACATACTGACCAGCATCATTGATGTGTGCATTAACGATTTGCTCACCAACAAATGAACCTTGACGTAATACGCCCCAATCATCATTTAGCATATTCGTTAAGTTTTCGATAACGAAGAATGCACTGGCTTTATGACCTTCAACAAATCCAGGAAGCTCTTGAGAGATGCGAACATCAACTTTAGACCACCATTCAGCATTGAATGAGTTACGACCTAGGATAGATCCGCGCGTTAAGCCTTCAGCTGCGATGAAATCATCAAACGCCGCTTGGTCAAAACCACTGCCGTAAACCACACCCGCATCATTTACTTCAGGGATATATACCAATCCGCGAGTACTTGAAGAATCAAAACCAAACAAGTCACCGCCGCTCTCAGAGAACGTCATTGAATATGGCTTGCCATCACTCGCAGTCGCATATAAATTAAAGCTAGTGTTATAACCGTCAAATAACTCAGTGGTATAACCAAACTTCATCGTAAAGCGATGTGGGATCTCATAATCAGAGGTCGCAGCTTGTGGCGCGTTAACATCTGCAACAGCAACGTTAATGAAGTTAGAGTAAGCCACTGAAGACGTCATAGGATTCGCATCCGTTGCTTCAGTATATGCATACGCTAACATACCGTTGAAACCATTTTCCCAATCTTTTTGGATTGACGCAGAAATAGTCGTTGAATCACCGTCATTAGCAGAACCGACGTTAGTCAACATGAAGTCACTACCAGCACGACGACCTGTTGTTGACGTTTCATATAATGGACGACCATCTACAGCAGTAAATCCCGTCGGTGTTAAACCTAAATCAACCACCGTTGCAGAATTTTGCTTATCGGTATACATAATATCAGCAGTAATAACGTAATCGTCAGCCGTGATATAAGTCGCACCTAAAGAGTATTTCCACTCTGATGGAATTTCGAAGCTAGGATCAGTCGCGTTAACGTTACCGTTACCATCTGCGATTGAAGTTGCAGCAACTTCGTCAAACAAGGCTTGTGGGATATCATAAATTGGACGACCCGCACCGGTTAAGTAACCGTCAGCAGCACTTGTAACGCTGTTACGTGAACGATCTTGTAAACCAATGTTAGTTACACCATCGTTAGAATAAGCATTCGAGATCCATACGTTTGGATTACCACCGGCATACAGACCAAATCCACCACGAACTTCAAGGTTGTCTTGCACTGCCCAGTTAAAACCAACACGTGGTTGTAGTAATTTAATACCATCAACGTTTGCAGTGTTAGCAAAACCATAACGCTCTGTAAAGTTGGCATTTAACGTTGGACGGTCATCTGAAGACCACATGTCATAACGTAAACCAACCATTAATTGGATATCGTCAGTGACATAAAAGTCATCTTGTACATACAACGTAGTCGTTGCATACGAGAAACTTGCACCGGCATCCGCTGGGTTGTTAGTGCCCGCAGAGTTATTGTAATAAATACGTGCAGGGGTACCAGCAGCAAAATCAGCGATGTTATCAAAACGGTATTCACCAACAGTGTGTTGCATGAATAAGTTAAATACATCTAGATCTTCATATTCAAGACCAAACGTGATTTTGTGATCGTTATCAGTGTAATACGTACCAGCGAATTTAGCAGTGATGTTTTCCCAGTTCAAATCATTCGATTGACGAGAATCATCTGGACCAATATATACTGTTGCGCCAGAACCAGAACGGATTTGCGCTTCTGCAAAACCAGATTGATCTAATGACGATTGACGGTTATCAAGTTTTGTTTGACCTAAACGCACTTCAGTAGAAAATTTATCAGACCAATCAGAATAAACTGATGCGACTAATGAATCTAACTCAGCGCCACGCTCATAAAAATGATTACCAAAAGATAAACGACTCGAACCAGTATCAGACTGGCTGATTGAGAAACCATCGTTCCAGTTGTATACAAAAGATGCACGGTGTTGCTCAGAGATGTTCCAATCTAGTTTAACAAGTAACTTCTCGTCTTCAACCGGTGTACTTGCAGGGAAACCACCAACATCGTAGTTATACACATCCGCAGCAATTTGCGTGATTTCTGCAATCTCATCAGCAGTTACACGTCCGTTATCACGAGCGGCATAACCAAATAACTGAACACCTTCAACTTTTTCATAAGCTGCAAATACAAATAACTCGTCTTTGATTAATGGTAAGCCAACGTTAAAGCCATAACGTTTTTCGGTGTAATCGCCATTTTCTTGCTTATCACCTTTAACTTCTTCACCACGGAAAGAATCGCTAGTGTAATCGAAGAACACGCCACCGTGGATTTCATTGGTACCAGATTTTGTGACCGCATTGATATTACATGCAGTAAAACCGCCATATTGTACGTCAAATGGGGCTAGTTCAACGGCAACTTGCTCAATCGCGTCAAAAGAGAATGGCATTCTTTCAGTCGGGTAACCGTTAGAGTTAAGACCGAAGTTATCGTTCAAACGCACACCATCAAGGGTTAAGCTGTTGAAACGTGGGCTAGCACCCGCACACTGAACTGAATCAGAACGGCTTTCATCGATATACACACGTGGATCAGTACGGATAACATCTTTAATGTCACGGTTGATCGCTGGTGAATTTTCTAAGTCAGCAAGGTTAAATACGGTACCTGGCGAGTTGCTACCAAATATTGAAGTGCTTACTTGTGAAGCCGTCACGTTAATCACTTCGATACTTTGGTCTGATTGTAAAGCAACGTTTACATCAAATGTTTCACCTAGTTCTAAGAATACACCGTCAACAGTGGTATCTTGAAATGTTTGTGAATCCACAATAATTTGGTATGGACCACCAACACGAAGGCCTTTTAAGTTAAATGAACCGGAGTTGTTCACGACTGCATTACGCACTGTACCTGAAGGTAAGTGAATAATTTTAACGGCAGTACCCGCAGCTGCCGTACCTGCTGGAGTAACGATTTTACCTGAGATACCTGAAGAAGTTTCTTGCGCAAATGCTGGCGCTGCTAGACCGATTGATACGGCAACAGCAATCGCAATGCGATTAAGCTTTGTAGGTGCAAACATGGTTTGTGCTTCCTGTTTAAATTAAAAATTAGGTTGTATGTGTCATGTCTTAATTTTGACTAGCGAAAAATCGACTAGGCTTTTATCATCCATGATTGCCGTTTATAAAAACGTTTATTTCAGCTGCGTATTGTATAGTAAATGACAGAAATGACAAAAATATGACAGATTTAAAGTGTAAATAATTATAAATTCACGTATTAAGCAATTTTTTGAGTATAATTATTTCGCTATAAGGCCAATCCTAACGACTCATCCTAAACTAATAATAAAAAAACTATAATAAGTGTAATATGACTAGAACGCATTCAAACCAAAAAACAATCAATACCAAACCTTATATCATCGCAATATGTGGGGCATCGGGTTCAGGTAAATCATTATTTACCCAAAATCTGGTGCATCGTCTACAAATGCAGTGTACCGATATGTTGGTATTACAAGAAGATCGCTATTATCGCGCCCAAGATGATAAACCCATGGCGCAGCGGATCATTACTAACTATGACCACCCAAATGCCTTTGAACACGAGTTATTAAAAACCCATATCGAAGCACTGGTTAACGGGCAGACCATTGATTACCCTGAATACTGTTACCAGACCCATACCCGTAAACCTGAGACACAGCGGATTACGACCTCCCCGATTATTATCATTGAAGGGATCATGCTATTAGCTGCTGCCGAATTACAGCCTCTGTATGACCTTACCTTGTTCGTCGATACCCCTTTAGATGTCTGTTTATTACGCCGTATGCTGCGTGATACCGCTGAACGTGGACGCACCATTGAATGCGTTGCTGAACAATACCAAGCAACGGTTAAACCCATGTATCATCAGTTCATTGAGCCTAATCGTGGCCAAGCAGATATGATCATCACGCAAGGTGGTGATAACCAAGCAGCTTTGAATGTAGTTACACATCACGTACAATCTCAAATCAATCTTGCCAATCAACAATAATAAAAGGCTTTTACCATGACAGGAATAATTGGCGTCCTCGCTTTACTCGCGATAGCCTTTGCACTGAGCAATAACCGCCATGCGATTAATTGGCGCACGGTTGGCGGCGCATTTGCCATCCAAGTTTTCATTGCGGTATTTATTTTGTATTTTGAACCCGGGATTGCTGCGTTACTAGCTGTCACGGACTTTGTTGCCGGGGTCATTGGCTATGCTGATGAAGGCATCAACTTTGTGTTTGGCGCCGTGGGCAATAAATCCCTCGGATTTATCTTTGCGTTCAACGTGCTGCCGGTCATTATCTTTTTCTCCGCACTCATCACCGTGTTATATCATTTAGGGATCATGAAGTTGATTATCAATGTGATTGGCGGCGGATTACAAAAAGTCTTAGGCACTAGTCGTCCTGAATCTATGTCCGCAGCAGCCAATATCTTTGTTGGCCAGACTGAAGCGCCCTTAATTGTGCGTCCATTTATCCCTAAAATGACTCAGTCAGAACTCTTTGCTGTAATGGTAGGTGGTTTAGCCTCGATTGCTGGTTCAATTATGGCAGGTTACGCCGGTATTGGTGTCGAACTTAAATACCTCCTCGCAGCAAGCTTCATGGCAGCGCCTGCTGGCTTATTAATGGCCAAAATCATGGTGCCAGAAGTCGATACACCCAATAACGATCTCAGCCAAGTAGATGGCGAAGATACCAGTTATGCCAATATCTTTGACGCTGCTGCATCTGGTGCTTCATCGGGTCTGCAATTGGCGTTAAATGTCGGTGCGATGCTCTTAGCATTTGTTGCTTTAATTGCCCTGATCAACGGCATTATTGGTTGGACAGGTGGTTTGTTTGGGTTTGACAACTTAACTTTTGAACAGATTTTGGGCTATGTGATGGCTCCGATTGCTTGGGCTATTGGCATTGATTGGTCTGAAGCTCAATTAGCAGGTAGCTTTATCGGCCAAAAAATTGTAGTTAACGAGTTTGTTGCTTACTTAAATTTCATTGAGATCGGCGATCAATTATCCGCCAAATCACAAGCTATTATTACCTTTGCCTTATGCGGTTTTGCCAACTTTTCTTCCATCGCTATTTTAATGGGTGGTTTAGGTGCTATGGCTCCTGGCCGTCGCAAAGATATCGCACGCTTAGGCCTTAAAGCGGTCTGCGCTGCAACCTTAGCTAACTTGATGAGCGCCGCATTAGCGGGCTTATTCTTATCATTTTAAAGGATACAATTGATGAGTCATGTCACTTTAGAAGCGGTTGATTATTTAGCTGCGGATGCGCAAGAAAAATTTGTACAGTCCCTGCGTGAAACGGGTTTTGGCGTATTAAAAAATCATCCTATCAAGCAAGCCACCGTACAAGGGATTTATTCTCGCTGGCAGGATTGGTTTAATCTTGACGACAGTATCAAAGAACAAAGCCTCTATAACAAAGGCACGCAAGATGGTTTTTTCCCTGCGCGGATCTCAGAAACGGCCAAAGGCTTTACTCAAAAAGACATCAAAGAATATTTTCATTACTACCAATGGGGCCAGTGCCCAACGGATCGTCGTGCGCAACTCGATGCGTATTATCAGCAAACAACGGCATTTGCCGCTGAGCTATTAGGTTGGATTGAAGCGTTATCACCACCAGAGGTGGCCGCTAACTATCGTGAACCGTTATCGAATATGATCAACGGTTCCGACCAAACACTGCTGAGGATTTTGCATTATCCGCCACTAGCAGGAAATGAAGAACCAGGCGCGATTAGAGCCGCAGCACATGAAGATATAAACCTGATTACTATTTTACCTGCGGCAAACGAACCGGGTTTACAAGTTCAGCTTAAAGACGGTAATTGGGTTGATGTACCCAGTGATTTTGGTTATTTAATTATTAACATCGGGGATATGTTGCAAGAAGCATCGGGTGGATATTTTCCGTCGACATCGCATCGTGTTGTTAATCCTCAAGGGGCGGATATGACTAAATCACGCATATCTTTACCTTTATTCTTACATCCACGACCGGATGTAGTCTTATCTGAACGCCATACTGCTAAGAGCTATCTGCATGAGCGTTTAACAGAGCTCGGCGTGATTTAACTCACGCCTTGTTATCTTTTCTGTCACATTCGTAACAGCTGAAACTAAAGGTCAGTTCCATTATTGACTAGACTACCCACTTCCAATACCGGAGCAGCATCGATTTTCTGCGCATCCATCATAGTCGCAATTCGTTGCATCGTCGCCACCATTTGCGATTGTTCCCATTCTTCAATCGCATTAAACCGATTTAAAAAATGTTCTTGCAGAGGTAACGGCGCTTTATCGAGTAAGGACTGCCCAACATCCGTTAAAAACACCCCTACTTTGCGCTTATCTTGTGTACTGCGCACTCTATTAACATGTCCTCGACTTTCCATACGGTCCAAAATACTGGTCACTGTTGCAGGAGATAAGGTAATGTTTTGCGCAATCTCTTTAACCATAACACCTGGGTTTTTTCCTACTTGTTGTAACACAATTAATTGAGGACCCGTTAAACCGACATCGCGGCTTAACTCTTTGGAACGAATGTCGATAGCACGTATTACTTTACGTAGGGCAACTAATAGCTCTTCATCTTTTTGCATGAAAACGCTTCTCTTATTTTAAAAGGTGTAAGAAATGGACGTGCTTTTGATACTGCTCGACCACATCGTTAATAATTGCTGTTTCAGGCCAACTCATAATATCGTAGTCTTGCCCGCCTTCAGCTAAATGTACTTCCGCCCGATAATACATCTGTTCTTCATCTTGGTCACTAGCATCTTCTAATAGATCAGGTTGAATATGCGTTCGGGCCCGAACCGCGTAGATAAAATCAGGTTGATCCACGTGACTAACCGTTAATATAATCCGGTCATCATCGAGTAACACATCCGTTGCAATCTGGTTATTATTTAACTCATTTGCTACTTTTGTCAGCGCAGGACCCACATTGTGCGCTAAAAACTGTAACACTTTACTCTTGGATGGGAAGTTCACAATAATCGCTAAACGTTGACGCCAATCATCCGACTTAATTGACGGTGACTGCATCACCGCTACATTCATGGATTGTTGTTTAGTCGACTCAATACTCAATGCTGTAAACATGCCATAGATAGCGATGATTAATACGACGGTAAACGGCAATGCACTTACAATTGACATCGTTTGTAACGCTGCTAAGCCGCCATTTAATAGCAGTATTGTGGCTACGACCCCAATTCCGACTGTCCAGTAAAAACGCTGCCACAGCGGCGTATTATTTTCACCATGACTGGCCAACATATCCACGACCATCGCGCCAGAATCACACGAGGTCACAAAAAAGATAATGACCATTACCAGCCCTATGAATGAAATGATTTGAGAAAAAGGTAAATGCTCTAAAAATGCAAACAACGCAATCGAAGAATCAGCTGCAACCGCATCCGCTAAATCAGTCATGCCTTGAACATGGATTAAATCAATTGCACTGTTACCAAAAATCGTCATCCATGCAAAGGTAAAGCCTGATGGGATTAACAACACACCGATTAAAAATTCACGTATCGTACGTCCACGTGAAATCCGTGCGATAAACATCCCAACAAATGGCGACCACGATAACCACCACGCCCAATAAAATATGGTCCAACCGCCTAACCAGTCAGTTTTTTGGTAAGCGAACAAATTAAATGTGTTGTGCACAATATCAGATAAATACGCACCGGTGTTTTGCACTAACGCTTGCAGTAAAAACAAGCTAGGACCAGCCACTAACACAAACAACAATAAAGCTACCGCCATGATCATGTTCAGCTGAGACAAACGCTTAATCCCTTTGTCCAACCCTGAGCACACCGATACCAGTGCCAGACAAATAATAAAGGTAATAATAGACAACTGGACAGTTTGGCTAACTTCAATGCCAAATAGATAGTTTAAACCGGAGTTAATCTGCATCACCCCAAAGCCTAAACTGGTGGTCACGCCAAATATCGTACTGATGACGGCAAACGAATCAATAATATCGCCTCGCCAAGTATAGATTTTATCCCCAATAAGTGGGTGAAATGCTGAGCGTAAAGTCAGTGGTAAATTATGTCTAAACGAAAAGTACGCAAGTATCAAGGCGACGACGGCGTAAATAGCCCAGCCATGCAAGCCCCAATGGAAAAAGGTCATTTTTAAGGCTTCGCGCGTTGCTTCAATAGAATAAGGATCTGCCGTTGGAGGCGCAACATAATGCATTACTGGCTCAGCCACGCCAAAAAACATCAGCCCAATTCCCATCCCTGCAGAGAAGAGCATCGCTAACCAAGTTAACTGACTATAGTCAGCTTGGGCATGATCCGGTCCCAACTTAATATGACCATGACGAGACACACACAGATACACCACTGCGACTAAAATCCCAGCAACAGATAATACGTAAAACCAACCAGCTGTATCAATGAGGGTCTTTTGGACATCGCTAAACAAGGCTTCCATCTCAGTAGGAAACATGACGGTAATGGCTACCAACATGAATATCACCGCACTCGCGCTAAAAAACACGCCACGATTCAATTTATTCGCATTAAAACTATTTTTAGATACTTTTATCATTAACTCATTACTACACATTATATTTACAGAACACTCATATTTTGAGGCCAGGTTGCTTTTTTAGCAACAAATACCCACAAAATTGACTGTTTTGTACAAAAAACACACTAATAAAAATTAAACACCATTACCTTAACAGCCTTACCCAGTCAATAAAAAATAGAACACTGATGATTCGTATACAAGCCAATTTGCATTTTCCTGGTAATTCAGTACACTTGGAATCTGGAAATATACATTCAACACTAACTATTTGGTATTTAAATGAATCATATTCTAGGTACACAGCGCCTACCTACACCGTCAAAACTAGCGTTTGCGGTATGTACAGCATTAGCTATAACACAACCTACTATTGTTGCTAACGCGTTTGCAAATGCAGCAGAAGATCAAAAAATTGAAACGATAGAAGTGACGGCGACTAAACGTTCGCAGAATATTCAAGCAACCCCTGTTGCCGTTCAAGCCTTAAACGGTGAAGCACTGCGTGAACAGAACATCAGCAACTTTGATGATTTTGCACGCTATGTCCCTAACATCACTCTAGGTGGTCGTGGTCCGGGTCAATCAGACGTATTTATTCGTGGTATGGCGATCCAGCCGATCACCGTCATGTTATCCGGTGCCCAAGGCACCATGCCTAATGTTGCCTTGTATATCGACGAACAACCCGTAACTGCTCCAGGTCGTAACTTAGATTTATATGCAACCGATTTAGAACGTATTGAAGTATTGCCGGGACCTCAAGGCACATTATTCGGTGCCAGTTCACAGGCTGGGACTATCCGTTATATTACGAACAAGCCGACGAGTGATTTTGAAGCCGGTTTTAGTACTCGTTTAGAATCCACTAAACATGGCGAGATGAGCACCTCTGCAGAAGGTTTCATCAATATCCCATTAAATGATGATTTGTCTTTCCGTGCAGCGATGTACAGTGTCAATCGTGGTGGTTATATTGATAACGTTGCTGGCACTTTCACTACTGATCCGGCAATAAATAGCGCATCAGTATTAGATTTAGGTCCAGATGCAACGTATGAAAGTGCGTCAAATCTGGCACTCGCTGAAGATGACTTCAATGATAGTTTTTATCAAGGTGGTCGCTTTGGTCTTAAATATTTTATCAATGATACTTGGTCGTTATTGTTACAACATACCACCCAATCACTTGGCGCAGATGGCGTATTTGATTACGATCCAGAAGTCGGTGATTTACAAGTTGAACGTTATTTCCCGGATTCACTTCGTGATGATGTGGACCTCACCTCGTTAGTAGTTGAAGGTAAACTGGGTGAATTAGACGTTGTTTATGCCGGTGCGTTCCTTGACCGTGAAGTAGAACAATCAATCGATTATACCGGTTATAACAATTCTGGCGGTTATATTGCTTATTATACTTGTACCTATACCAACCCTGATTATGTTGTGAACTATAATATCTCGCCTGAGTTCATTACTGAAAATCGAGAATGTAAAGATCCGACCAAAGGCTTCAAAGGCCAACAAGAACATTCTCGTATCACTCATGAATTACGTTTTTCAACGGACTTTAATGACCGCTTAAGCATGACTGCGGGTATTTACTATGACGATGTTGAAATCAAAACCCAAGATGATTATGTGTATGTTGCGATGGAAGAATTAGGCTTTGCTCCTAATGCGCCTATCAGCACCGCTAACAGCATCAACCCGAACACTCGTCCTGTGGGCGTATCATTCTTTAATGATATAACTCGTAGTGAAGAACAAATTGCTGTTTTTGGTGAAGCAACTTATGCGATTACCGATAAGCTAGCCGCAACCTTAGGCTTACGCTGGTACGATATCGAAACGGACTATACTGGCTCATCTAACTTTGCCGATGGCATCTTCCAAGGCTCAATCAACACTGATCGTGGGCGTGATTATGATAGTTCAGGTGGTCATTCTACGGAGCCATTACAAGAAGATGGTGTGATCCCCAAGTTTAGCTTAGCTTATCAAGCCACGAATGATGTTTTGTACTACGGTACATACTCAGAAGGTTTCCGCCCAGGTGGCTTTAACCGTGGCGGTGGCGTGCCATCTTCAAATACTGATTTCCCAACGGTCGGTATTACTTATGCAACCGATGATGTGACTAACTATGAATTTGGTTGGAAATCATTGTTACTAGATCAACGCTTACGTTTCAACGGTAATGTTTATTATATCGATTGGAGCAACATGCAGACATCACGTTTTGATCCGCAAAACGTATCGATCTTAACCTTTATCGAAAATGCTGCTGATTCCAAAATCCAAGGTATCGAAACAGACTTTGAATACATAGCAACTGATAACCTGACTATCTATGGTGCGTTCTCGTTTAATAAAACAGAGCTAACCGCCACTCGTGCTCAAGTTATTGAAATGGCACCAGTCGGTTCTGAGTTACCGGTAACACCTGCGGTACAAGGTAATGTGCGTGTGCGTTATGATTGGGAATACCAAGACTTTGACATGGATTGGCAGCTAGCCTTGCAACATGCGTCTAAGAGCTACAGTTCAATTGTTGCGTCTGAGCGTGAAGTGCAAGCCGGTTATCAGTTATTGAATGCCAACTTTGGTATCAGCAAAGACGCATGGCGTGTTAAGTTTTATATTGATAACGTGACAGATGAGCGTGCAACGTTGTTCATCAATGATCAAGACGATATTAAACGCATTAGTACCAACCGCCCTCGTACCATTGGTATGAGTGTCAACTATACGTATTACTAAGTATTACGGTATACTAAGACTAATGACGCTCTGTTATTAGTTCAATAATCCCTGTATTTTTGAAGATACGGGGATTTTTTTTAGTACTTAATGAGTGAATGACATCGCAATGACCATACCCGATTCGACGACAGTCCCCCCTTTAGTGCAAGCTGAGGCGCTAGTTAAAGCGCAACAATTTCCCGCAGCATTACAGATTTTGAATCAATGTTTAAAAGCTCAGCCAAATGATCGACAATGTTTATATCTAAAAGCGGTGTGTCACCGTTATCTGCAAGATGTATCACAAGCCATTGGCACTCTCTCGACATTGCTAGCGACACATCCCGAGTATGCCCGCGGTTATCAAGAACTTGGTCATTGTTACCGCATCCAAACTAAGTTTCCAGAAGCGATTAACGCCTATCAAATGGCGGTGCAACTTCATCCAGGTTTACTGGCTAGTTGGCAACAACTTAGTCATTTATTTGCGGCATTAAACGAACCTAAACTAGTGCGTGAAGCACAAGATAAAATCATAGAACTCAAAGCGTTCCCTCCTTTTTTACTGGCAGCACAAAGTGCTTTTTATGAAGGGAAAATTGCTAAAGCCGAACGCTTAACTCGTGATTTTTTAATCAAGCAGCCCAGTCATATTCCAGCAATGCGTTTATTAGCAAAGATAGCTATCAAATTAAACATTCTCGAAGATGCACAAGTTTTATTATCTAGTGCTGCCGATATGGCACCTCACAGTACCGATTTGCAGTTAGAACTGATTCAGGTGTTACAACAACGACAGTTGTTTGATCAAGCCCATACATCAGCGCAAACCTTATTTACGCATCACCCGCATCTCCCCCTAGCGGAGTTAGCACTTGCCAATCAATGTGTCGCGATTGGCCAGACTGAACAAGCCATTCTCCATTTTGATTCGGTGCTGGCTCAGTTACCTAGTCATGCACCTGTCTTTGTCCAACGTGGACACGCCTTTAAAACCATTGGTCAAGCGCATGCTGCGGTCGCCGATTATCTTAAAGCCTGCGAACTCAAACCCGATTTTGGTGATGCTTATTGGAGCTTAGCAAACCTAAAAACATTTAGTTTTGACGACGCACTAATTAACACTATGATGAACGTAGTCAATCAGCCTCAAGTACAGGTGATGGATAAATACCATATTTGTTTTGCGTTGGGTAAAGCCTTTGAAGATAAAGCGGATTATGCCCAGTCATTTGCTTTTTATGCCCAAGGCAATGAGCTCAAGCATGCGCAACTGAATTATCAAGCAGATGACACATCACAACAGATACATGCACAAATCGAGCATTGTCCAGCAGCACTTTTCACCCAAATCTTATCCGCTTGTAAGAGTGTGGCCCCGATTTTCATTGTTGGTTTACCGCGTGCTGGCTCAACCTTAATAGAGCAGATACTTGCATCTCATCCATTAATTGAAGGCACCAGTGAATTACCTAATATATTAGCGCTAGCGCGCAAGCTATCGGGTCGCTACAAATCAGATAACGCCTACCCTGCTAACCTTGCGGGTTTCTCTGCCGAAGAGTTAACCCAATGGGGTGAGGGTTATATTAACGATACGCAAATTCACCGCACCCAACAAACCCCATTTTTCATTGATAAAATGCCTAATAACTTCCGTCATTTGGGCTTAATTAAACTAATCCTTCCCCATGCTAAAATTATTGATGCACGGCGTGAACCTATTGCATGTTGTTTTAGCGGTTATAAACAATTATTTGCTGAAGGCCAAGAATTTAGTTATCAACTTAGTGATATTCGTCAATATTATGATGACTACGTGGCGCTAATGGCGCATTGGGAGCAGTGTTTTGGGGACAGTATCTTACGCGTGCAACATGAAGAACTGGTTGATGATTTAGAAGGACAAGTGCGTCGGTTACTGGATTTTATTGGCGTGGAATTTAACACTGCTTGTTTGGATTTTCATAAAACCAAACGTAATGTTAAAACACCGAGTGCAGAGCAAGTACGACAACCGATTAACCCCGAGGCGCAACATCAGTGGCGACACTTTGCGCCATATATTAGCGCACTCACAGAGCATTTTAAGCGACAGGACGAGCAAAGACTTTAATCGCCCCTGTTGCTTTAAGTTGTTGTAACGTCGTCTGCGCAGTTGCATCCAATATATGCATTTGGGCTAACCATAACTCCATAGTCGCCATCGCATCGGATAATGCATTGTGGGCTAGTGCAGGCGCAAGATCAAAACGTTCGCGACATGCGCCCAATGTGGCTGCGCCATTTGGGATCACATTCATTTTTTTATGTAATTGGTACAAAGCTAATTGCATCGTATCAATACATACAATCGTGGGTAAAGGCACGCCTAAACGAATGCTTAGCTGCTTCAGCATGACCATATCTAATTGGGCATTATGTAATACCCAAATATGGCTATCAGCAAATTGCATGATTTGCTCAAATAACTCTTTAGCATGAAAGCCTCTGGCAATATCACGCGGGGTTAATCCATGAATAATTGGACTTTGTGCCAGATCACCTTTCGCACGAATCAAACGGTAATAGCCACTCTTTAAATCAATACCCATAGAGGTGCCTTCAATCCAACCCGCCGACATAAATTTTGCCGTTTTAGGATCCATGCAACTAAACTCAAAATCTACCGCCAGCCAACGACATTCTGTGAGCGCTAGATTAGCGACAGCTTCAGGTAACCCTTGATGCTGACCAAAAAACGCCTTTATTTTGCTACTTAAATTGGCCAACATCCCCATTAAGCTATACCACCGGATAGTTTAATCACAACCGCTTGTTGGGCACGATGAATGGATTTAAAGGACGCTTTTAATTGATGGCGTTCAAGTGAAGATAAATCAGACACACTGATAATATTATCAGTCACATTGTTGCGCAACTGATGGCGCCAGCGCAGGCGATTTAAGAATAACCAAATATCGCGTAAATTATTAGCATTTTCAGTGCTAATCACATTGATTTGGCCGAGTATGTTTAACCGCTCTACGGTATTGGGCACAGTGATACCGGCAGATAATGAATACAAGCGAGCAAGATTGTTAATCAAGGCTATAGCGTTGACTTTAAGATTAATACAATCTTTCTTACCATTATGTTTGCGATACACAAATTTGTTAAACACCGATAAGGGTACTGCATCGCTGTTAGCATCTCTGGCTAATGCAGCTAAGAAAAAGTCATTTTTGAACAACGGTTTGCGGCGTTGTTGTAAGTTTTTAAATAATGCGCGGTCACCTTCGACGGCTCTAGCATCCAAAAAGATATTAAACGCTAAAATCGCTTCTGGGGTTGGCTGATTGACCCATTTTTTAGCCTGAACTACGGCGTCATCAACACTTAAACGTAATTCGGGATTAGATGCCATGATATTACCATCACAAAGTTTAATCCCACATTTACCCAAGCCTTTGCAGACATACTCAGCCATTTGCTTAAAATACTCTGCCTCCGCTTCATTGGGGCTTTGCGCTAATAACAACGCATTATCCTGATCTGACCCCATGGTTTGGTCTTCACGAGCTTGTGAGCCATACACGACCCAACAATACCCCATTGGCGCAGCACCATGTTGTTCTATAAAAAAGGCGATCAATTTGCGGGTCATGATATCGGTAGCTTGGGAAAGTACTTTACCGGCAATATCAAAGTCCCCTGCACGCTTTGCGTTCGCGGCAAAATATTGTGGCATTTGCCATGCGATACGGGTTAACTCGTAAAGATTGGCTGTTTTAGAGAGCTCCCCAATCATAAACAACACATTACCCCGTTGTTTTCTAATCACATCTGACGTCGTTACCATACCGACAGGGGAACGGTCATCGGCATGCAAAACAGGTAAATGATGAATGTTTTTTTCACTCATTAAAGAGATGGCCGAAAACATATTTTGATTATGTAGAACATAAACAGGATTCTCAGTCATGATGGTATTCACGCCCAAACTAATATCCATTCCCTCAGCGACGACTCGATTACGTAAATCACGGTCAGTCACTATGCCAATAAGATGATCATCTTCGGTTACTATCAGTGAACTAACACAATGTTGTGACATGATTTGCGCGGCTAATTGGATACTGTCATGTTGTTCTATTTGGATCGGTGCTTTGGTCAACTGTTCATGTAACGGTTTATACAACCACATCGAATTAGAATCTTCCACGGCCTGATTCAGCAACACATCATTTTTGGCATCGGTAAAAAAATTTTTCACCCGACGATTTTCTAATGCGACATCGAACATCGTTTTAGGAATACAATACACTACTCCAGGACTATCAATTTTAACTTCTATTTGACCTTTACCAGGTTCCATCAATGCGATAAAACCAAAATAATCACCGTCACTCAAAAAGCGTTCAGCCCCGTCTTCATCATAAATCGTAAATTGACCAGTCTGGATCAAAAACAATGATGGTTGATGTTCAGCTATTAACGCCTCTTGATTGTCGGGAGTGAGATAAATCACTTTGCTTTTAGTGGCAATAGCGCTGACTTTATCTTCATCTAATACATCAAAGGGTGCTGATTTAGAGATAAAGTCACTGACTTGGTGAGGGATATCGCTCATACATTATGTCCTTATTACACTCTGCCCATAACTCACTAAATGATGCAGTGGCTACGGCAGAATTGCATCATAACCAAAATGGTCTAGATACTCCATTAGCTACCTGTTACGGAATAAAATTCAGATATATATTGCCCACCCTTAACTGTAGCTATTAAACGCACTTTTTGACGGCTACCAGGCGATTTTGCTAAGACTTCTAGTGGTGTAGATTGAAACCAATAGTAAGGGCTGTCTTTCATACCCATCTGAAACACACTTGAAATGTTATTTTCATCAACTAAAAATAAGTTGGCGGTATCTAAAGGAAAAGTTGAATTAATGGTGGTTAAGCCATTTTCTTGATAAATACTTATTTTAAATTCACCTGATACTAGCACACACTTGTTAGCCAAAATATCACACACCCCTGACTCTGGTGTCATTTCAAAAAAACGGGCTTCGGAGGCTTTATTTTCGATCCATAGATCGGAAGCGGCAAAACCTAAAATTACTAAAATTGGGGCGACAAATATAGCTATTTTTGTGTGCCGGCTGAGTTTGTTCAGGAACTGAAAAATCATGCGTTAAACCTACTAAAATTGTGACAACATTAAGGATGAGAGTAATACTGTATTATAAAACGACCACTAATTCAACTTTTCCTTTAG
>JAQXDG010000117.1 GCA_029251505.1 Glaciecola sp.
CGAGGTACCAATCACAGAATTGATTCCAGGTGAACTCATACAGCGCTTGTGAGGCAAGATCAAAACGATAATCGTTCATCGCTTTTTCGACATCATGAATCGTTTGTTGGAAACGATCAATGATCCACTCATCGGCTAATGATAGAGTTAGCTCACCACCATCTTTACCCGTATCAAACTCTTCTGTGTTCATCAGTACAAAACGCGATGCGTTCCAGATCTTATTACAGAAGTTGCGATAGCCTTCGACGCGACTCATATCAAAATTGATATCTCGCGAGGTAGAGGCCATGGCTGCAAAGGTAAAACGCAATGCATCGGTTCCATAAGCATTGATCCCTTCAGGGAATTCTTTGCGGGTACTTTTTTCAATTTTTTTCGCGTCTTGAGGATTCATCATGCCTGATGTACGCTTAGTCACTAATGGCTCTAATTCAATACCATCAATCAAATCAATCGGGTCCAGTACATTGCCTTTTGATTTAGACATCTTATCGCCTTTTTCATCACGAATAAGACCGGTAATATAAATATCTTTAAACGGGATTTTACCCGTAAATTTCTTGGTCATCATGATCATACGTGCGACCCAGAAGAAAATAATATCAAAACCGGTTACCAAGACCGAACTCGGCACAAAGGTCTCAAGTTCTGGCGTTTCTTCCGGCCAGCCCATCGTTGCAAATGGCCATAATGCAGAGGAGAACCAAGTATCTAATACGTCTTCATCTTGGCGTAAACTGATGTCTGCGCCCAAGTTATGTTTCTCGCGTACTTCCGCTTCATCTCGACCAACATAAACATTGTTGTCTTGGTCATACCATGCAGGAATTCGGTGTCCCCACCACAATTGACGAGAGATACACCAATCTTGAATGTTATTCATCCATTGATAATAGGTCTTGTTATAATTTTCCGGGACAAAACGAATTTCACCGCTTTCGACCGCTTCGATAGCCGGCTTAGCTAATGATTCAACCGCAACATACCATTGGTCAGTCAAATACGGTTCTATGACCGCTCCGGAACGATCGCCACGCGGAACTTTAAGCTTGTGCTCGTCAACTTTAACCAAAATACCACTGGCATCTAAATCAGCAACCATTTGCTTACGCGCAACAAAACGGTCTAAACCACGATATTGCTCAGGGGCTTCATCGTTAATTTTAGCATCGTCCGTTAAGATGTTGATCATCGGTAAATTATGACGTTTACCCATATCGTAATCGTTAAAGTCATGAGCAGGGGTAATTTTGACACAGCCTGTACCAAATTCAGGATCAACATAATCATCTGCGATAATTGGAATTAGGCGACCGGTGATCGGTAATTTGATGTCTTTACCAATAAATGCTTGATAACGTTCATCATCTGGATGCACTGCAACAGCCGTATCCCCTAACATCGTTTCAGGTCGTGTAGTGGCAACCACTAATTCACCACTGCCATCAGCTAATGGGTAGCGCATGTGCCACATGTGACCGTTTTCTTCTTCGTTTAATACTTCTAAATCGGAAACGGCAGTCAGTAGAACAGGATCCCAGTTAACCAAACGCTTACCGCGATAAATCAACCCTTCTTCATGCAAACGCACAAATACTTCTTGGACAGCATGAGATAAATCATCGTCCATCGTAAAGGCTTCACGACTCCAATCTGGAGAAGTGCCCAAACGACGCATCTGTTGGCTAATATTGCCACCCGATTCTTCTTTCCATTCCCAGATTTTTTCGACAAACGCATCACGACCTAAATCATGGCGCGTTTTACCTTGTTTGTTTAACTGACGTTCAACGACCATTTGCGTTGCGATACCGGCGTGATCGGTACCACATTGCCATAACGTGTTATCCCCTTTCATGCGGTGATAACGGGTTAAGGCATCCATGATGGTATGCTGAAACGCATGCCCCATGTGCAAATTACCTGTTACGTTTGGCGGTGGTAATAAAATACAATATGGGTCGCCATGACCAGAGGCTTTAAAATAACCTTTGTCTTCCCATGCTTTATAACAGGCTTGTTCAATATCGTTAGGATTAAATGTCTTATCCATTAGTACTCTCAGTTAGGTATTACTTATTCGTTATTCGTCAACACAGACGCTGGGAAAAACTGCATGTTACATCCAGCTTGTTTACAGAAGGCGTAGCGTGTTCGGGCTGCGATTTTATCAGCCTCAGCAACAGGAACAAAGTCGTAAATAGTATGATAGCGACTTGGGTTATCAATTTGTTCACCGGCTAGATTGACCACAATACTGCGCAGTGCGGTTTGCTTTGCCCATGTGACCTCGACTGGCGCGCCTCCATTAGGCCCCTCGCCCACTAGATTATGTGCAATAAAACGCTCTGGCGGGTGCTGCCATAGCAACTCACTAAAGGCTTCGGCGGCGGCTTGGTTTGCACACAAAACCGTCAATCGTTTCTTTTCACTGTAACATTTAGCGACCAAATCGCATGCCAGCACCTCAATTGGACTGGCGTTAAGCGTACTGTCTGGTGTCGCATCTTGCTCGGATAATTGATAAAAATGAGCTTGTGTCATATTAATCTTCAGTTACCACACCGGCACGATTCATTAAGAATTGTGCAAGCATACTCACTGGACGTCCGGTAGAACCTTTATTCGCACCGCTGTTCCAAGCCGTACCGGCGATATCCATATGCGCCCAATTATATTTTTTAGTAAAACGCGATAAGAAACACGCTGCAGTAATGGTACCTGCGCCTTTCACACCCAAATTTGAAATATCGGCAAACGGCGAATCAATTTGTGATTGGTACTCATCCCATAGCGGTAAACGCCAAGCACGATCTGAGCTTTGCTCTGATGCATTGAGTAACTCATGGGCTAATGGGTTGTGTGTAGACATCAAACCGGTTGCATGATGACCTAATGCCACAATACACGCACCCGTTAAGGTCGCAATATCAACCACACAATCAGGCTCGTAGCGCTCGACGTAAGTCAGTGCATCACAGAGTACTAAGCGGCCTTCCGCATCGGTATTCATAACTTCGACGGTTTGCCCTGACATGGTTGTTAGGATATCACCAGGACGGTATGCATTGGCATCGGGCATGTTTTCACAACCCGCTAAAATCCCAATGACATTAATCGGCAGATTTAACGCCGCGACCGTATGCATCACACCGAGTACCGATGCTGCGCCACCCATGTCGTATTTCATTTCATCCATACCCGCGCCAGGCTTGATCGAAATACCACCAGAGTCAAAGGTCAAGCCCTTGCCGACTAATACAATCGGAGCTTGCTCGGCTGTACCGCCATTATGCTTGATAATACTCATCATGGATTCATTATAAGAACCACGACCAACCGCAAGATAAGAATTCATTGCTAACTCAGCCATTTGGGCTTCATCTACCACTTCCGTCGTCACACTATCAAATTGCTCACTTAATAATTGCGCTTGTTCCCATAGATACTTAGGGTTACAAATATTCGGTGGCATATTCGCGACATCACGTGTGATTTTCACACCCGCAGCGACAGCCATACCGTGCACGACGGCTCTTTCGCCTGCAGGTAGTTCTTTACGTGTTGGCACATTAAATACCATTTTACGTAACGGGCGACGAGGCTCGCCTTTTTTCGTTTTTAATTGTAAAAAGGTATATAAGCTATGTTGCGTGGCTTCAACAGCTTGACGTACTTTCCAGTACGTATCGCGACCTTTAACGTGTAACTCAGGTAAAAAACAAACCGCTTCCATTGAACCGGTTTCATTTAGTGTTTTGATGGTTTTAGTTAAGATGTCTTTGTATTGGCGTTCATTTAGTTCGCGCTCTTTGCCACAACCCACTAATAAGACACGTTCACTCAAAACATTCGGAACATGGTGCAATAATAACATTTGTCCGGCTTTACCTTCTAAATCACCACGGCGAATTAAATTGCTGATATAGCCTTCACTTATTTCGTCTAATTGTTCAGCGACGGCTGTCAAACGGCGGGGTTCAAATACCCCAACGACGATACAGGCACTACGTTGCTTCTCAGGACTACCACTCTTGACACTAAATTCCACGCTGAATTCCTCGAAATAACTTGCAAAAAAACCTAGTTTACTTAAAAATTTACCTTTCGCCACTAAAAACAGACGTTTTCTATACTAAATATGATTATTTTTCGCTATCTTCTCAAGGAAACGTTCAAATCGCAGTTTGCGATTTTCTTTATCCTCATGGCTATTTTTATTACGCTGAAGTTTGTGCGTGTTTTGGGGGATGCAACAGATGGAGAAATCCCTGCTAGTTTAGTCATGGGATTTTTAACCTTATACTCGCCAGTATTAGCTTCGCTAATTTTGCCCATTAGTTTTTTCTTGGGGATCATGATGGCACATGGGCGTTTTTATGTTGATTCCGAGATGACCGTTTTACAAGCCTGTGGCGTCTCCGAATGGTATGTGACACGGGTAATGTTGTTGTTAGCCGTCGGCTTAGGGTTGTTGACTGCTTTCGTTACTATGTATATAGCCCCATTAGCGGTTGAAAGTGAATATCAATTACGTGAAAAAGCTGGGGCTGAATCAGGAATTGCAGCCATTATCCCTGGGCGTTTTCAACAAACAGGCAATAATGAAGCGGTGATATTTGTCCATGAAGTTGAATCTGAAAATAACCAGTTAAGTAAAATTTTCCTATCTCAAGTCAATCCTAAAAATCCAGAAAAAGTCCGAGTGATTTATTCTGAGACAGGCACGATTAATGTGTTAAGTGATGGCACGCAATTGCTTGTACTGCGAAATGGCCAGCAACATGATGGCACCATTGGCCAACAAAACTATCAAAAAGTAAATTTTGATGAGTACCGAATCCAAATCGGCAAGCAAGAAGCAGAGTCAATGCGTCGTAAGGTGGCAGCATTGCCAACTATTGAGTTATTTGGCGACCCCAGTCACGAAGCGATTGCAGAATTGCAATGGCGAATCGCTATCCCTTTAGCATTACCGTTCTTGGTGTTAATTGCTGTCCCCTTGTCGAAAGTGAATCCACGTCAAGGACGATTCGGTAAATTATTCCCTGCGATCTTAATGTACTTAGGCTATTTTTTATTATTAATGGCAGCAAGACGAGCCCTTGAAGATGGCAAAATACCAACTGGCTTAGGCTTATGGTGGGTCCATGGGATTATCTTGTTCATTGGTGCAGTATTATTATCACGGCAACGTCAAACGACGGTTAAGGTGCGTAATTACCTGAAACAACCTTATACCAATCAGGTATCTGACCCAGCAGGAGACAAGTAATGTTTAGTATTATAGATTTGTACATTGCACGTACCTTGTTGAGTACTATCTTTGTGACGTTATCAACACTCATAGGATTGAGTGCCTTGATTAAGTTTGTTGAACAGTTACGTAAAGTTGGCGAAGGTGATTATGATTTAATTGTGGCCGGTTTATTTGTCATGTTGAGTTTACCCCGTGATATCGAACAATTTTTCCCGATGGCAACGTTGCTTGGTGGGTTAATTGGCATGGGTATTTTAGCGTCAAACTCTGAACTTATTGTCATGCAAGCCTCAGGTATGAGTAAATGGAATATCATCCAATCGGCAATGAAATGTGCAGTAATCATGGTGTGTGGTATTTTGTTAATTGGTGAATATGTCACACCGTTAAGTGAAGCCAAAGCAAAGCAAATCCGTACCGATGCGCTGTCTGGCGGTCAAGTTTTTACCGCCAATCAAACCGTATGGACCAAAGATGGTAGTGACTTTGTGAGTATTGGTAACGTGTTTAATCAAGAAAACTTAGGAAATGTAACGATTTATCAGTTCGACGATAACCTCGTATTAACCCAGATGATTGCAGCCAAACGCGCTTCGTTTGTAGAAGAATCATGGGCATTACAAGATGTGCAAATCACGTATTTTAATGCAGAAAAAATATCTACCAATCGGATTTCTCTAACCGAATGGCGTGCAGCGTTGACGCCAGATAAACTCTCTGTTGCCACGGTAAAACCCGAAGCCCTATCAATTCAAGGTTTGAGTGAGTATGTGGAGTACTTACAAAACAACCAACAAGATTCCACTCGCTATGAATTAGCGATGTGGCGTAAAATCTTACAACCCGTGTCAGTTTGCGTGATGCTGTTAATGGCATTTTCGTTTGTGTTTGGTTCGTTACGTTCCACGACGATGGGTTCGCGGATCATAGTGGGAACATTAACCGGTTTTAGTTTCTTTATCGCCAATGAAGTTTTTGGCCCGTTCGCGTTAGTGTATAGCTTGCCGCCATTATTCGGAGCATTACTGCCAAGCGCTTTGTTTGCCTGTGTTGCCGTGTTTTTGCTCCGCCGCCAATAGACGGAGCAAGTAGCGTCGATAATAGAGCCGTTGTTGGGCAAGGATTAGGTATTTAGTAATAAATGCGCGTAGATACTTAAGCCATAACCTAGTGCTATCGCCCAGCTCCAACGCATGTGTCCCATAAATGAATAGACACCTTTAGTTTGTCCCATTAAGGCAACCCCTGCAGCCGAACCAATAGATAATAAACTACCACCCACTCCAGCCGTCATGGTGACCAACAGCCATTGTGTCAAATCCATATTCGGCGCCATACTCAATACCGCAAACACAACCGGAATATTATCAATGATTGCCGACAATACCCCTACCAAAATATTGGCATATAAAGGTTCCCAGTTGGTATACATCGCTTCTGAGACATATGCCAGATAGCCCATAAAGCCTAAACCACCGACACACATGACCACGCCATAAAAGAACAATAATGTATCCCATTCTGCTCGAGAGATTTTTTCGAATACATCAAATGGTACAATATTCCCGAGTTTTTTTAACGCTGCTTCATCCTTATTTCGCTCAGCAATATCGCGTTTTTTCTGCAATGACTTAGGTAAGGTAAATCGTAAATAAAAGCCTAATAGTTGCAAATAACCTAGCCCCAACATCATGCCCAATACTGGTGGCATACTCAACCAACTATGACACATTACCGCGGTTGCGATCGTAAAAAAGAACAACAAAATAATACGTTTAGCACCTCGTTTAATCGTAATATCATGATCGACGAGAGGTGCGTTTTTGCTATTTGAAATAAATAAACTCATGATTAATGCAGGTACCATGAAATTAACGACCGCAGGAACAAACAACACAATAAATTGTTCAAATTTGACCAAGCCAGCTTGCCAAATCATCAACGTAGTAATATCGCCAAACGGACTAAATACGCCACCGGCATTGGCGGCTACCACGATATTGATACAGGCTATATTGATAAATTTAGGATTATCGTGAGCCACTTTCAACACGATGGCGCACATCAGCATCGCCGTCGTTAAGTTGTTAGCGAAAGATGAAATTAAAAATGCAAGAATACCTGTCAGCCAAAATAAGCTACGTAAACTCATGCCTTTGCTTAACATCCAAACACGAATACGGTCAAAGATCCCACGCTCTTCCATCGCATTGATGTATGTCATAGCAACAAGTAAAAATAACAATAACTGAGCATATTCAAGTAAATTATGGTTAAACGCTTCTTCCGCTTCAATAGGCATGCCATGATTGGTATAAATCCAACCTAGTACTATCCAAATAATCCCAGCAGCCAATAGCATCGGTTTAGATTTTCGGATATGAAGGAATTCTTCACCTATAACAAGGACATAGGCGATAACGAAAATAGTTAATACGATGACACCCGGCAAGGTGTAAGTGAGGTCCAACGTGCCCATTTGAGCTGCATTGGCTGGCCCAGCTAAACAACATAAGAACGCAAAAAAAACGAGCTTAAACATACGATTCCTTAAACAACAATGACAATAACAACAATATAAATAAAGAGGTTATAGTGCTGTAGGAGGGGCTCGAATAATGGTAAACGTAATAAGGAGTATAAGCGCTTCAGTAAATAATATCCCTGTTGAATCAGACGCAACAACATTGGCAAAAAATAATGACGAGCCAAGCAATAGTGGTACATCAACTTGCGTTGTTTCAATTTCGGTTGGTTGAACCGTAGATGTGATTAAGCTCTCGGATACTTGCGTCGACGTGACGAGCGCTGTAGCGCCTAAATAGGAAAAAATCAGTATAATAATAGGAAGGCAAAATCGAAACATAACACGTAACATTTATAGAATAATTAAGGCTAGAATACGCTCACGCCAAAGGGGGTGCAATGGTACAATAGTATCAGTTTTACGGAAATGATTTGTTTGGCACTCACAGTGCTAACTTCACTTATTAGCGCCAAGATTTATGATCATTGGCGGTTTCAGTTAGCACTAAGATTTCGGTATTCGCCGCTAAATCTTGTAGCGATTGCTTTTGTTTTGGCATGAATAATACCAACACAGTGCCTAACCCGCCCAAAGAACAGATCAAACGTAACCATAAACGACCCATCGTCATTGGGGCTTCAGTAGTACTGAAAATACGCATGCGCCACGCTCGCATACCAATAGTTTGTCCGCCTTTTGCCCAAAACCATAAGAAAAAACCGATGATCCAAGCCGCGACCCAGATTTGCACAATAGTCATAAACAAGAGGGATTGATTGAGGAAGTCACTAAAATGCTCGACGTCTTGCCCTATGACACCACGAGCATGCAAAATGGTGAGTGTGACTAAAATAATTAACCCAGCGCACATACCCACTGCAACGGCAACCAATGCATCATAAATCATGGCCGCGACACGACGAAAAAAACCCGCGCGAGGATAGTCTCTTTGACCGGTCACATTAGCCTCACTAGTTCTATGGCGGCGAGGTGGTTTTGGTGGATGTTTTTTTCCCATTAGCGTATTCAGTTAGTCAGCATTAATAGGGGTATATTACCCTATTCTGGGCAAAAAAGTCAGGTAAATAACCGTCACCAATTGCGAATAATTCTAGCCAATTAATCGCCCGTCTTCTTTGGTGAATTTGTAATAAACGCCTTGCCACATCTTTGCGCCAAATTGGTTTGGTTTTTTATACATAAACAACAAGTCATGAGATAACCACGCTTTGTCTGCATTAAAATCACGATTAAGTGGATAAGGGTAAGCAATATGACACCACAACTCAGGTCCTTCTATACATTTCATTTCTTTCATGGATAAAAAATGATCAGAAAATACGTCATCGCGTCGTTCAAATGTAAATTGACCATTGGCTTGTACGTGTAATTGTCCAATATTGATACTTTTACCCTGATTATCATGCAAGTGAACTTGTTTAATTTGTGTGTGGGTTGATAACTCTTTGGCATGTAACGGTTGGCATAAAAAACTGAATAGAATGAATAATCCCAACACTCTAAAAAATCTCAAACATGAAGCTAAGCCTTTGTTAAAAGCCATTGATACAATAGAAAAGTAGTGAGAAGCTCGCTGCATATAGATGTTCATTTGGTTTTCCTTACCCACGGTTACAGCTTAAACTTTGGTACAATTATGACAAAACTGCCACAAAACTCACACAAACTACCATAAAACACTTGCACCATTCATTGAGGTGGTTATAATCGCACTCCAATTTTGAGGATCTAGCGTTATCACGTGACGTTAGACACACAGTTCAATGCCGGTGTGGTGGAATTGGTAGACACGACGGATTCAAAATCCGTTGCAGCAATGCGTGGCGGTTCAAGTCCGCCCACCGGTACCATGATTACAAAAAAACCACCTTCAAGGTGGTTTTTTTGTATGAGCCATTCTTTAATCAATAACCTGCATCACTAAAGATTAGTTAATTATCTTTTGGGTCTCCGACATTAATCACATCCTTAAGACCACCGGCATTAATGACATTGGTATAACCTGCAGCCTGTAAATCTTTGGTCGATTGAGCGGCGCGTTTTCCTGAACGACAATACAGCACGATAGCCGAATTTTTATCTAGATTTAGGGTTTTGATTTTCTCTAGCAATAAGGTGTTTTGCATATGAAGGGCTTTTGGGTGATGCCCTGATGACCATTCCCAATCTGTTCTAACATCAATAACCACTGCACCTTTAGCAATCGCATCCAACCCTTTTTGAGTTTCAATCTCTTGCGCAAAAGTTAGTTGTGACACCATCAATGCCAAGCACAAAATTACCAGTTTAGTTAACCAACGCATAAAAAGTCCTTAAATGTTTTACTTTTAATAAAATTAATGTAATTTAGTTAATAATGCAATTTTTAACATTTTATTTACATATTTCCCTTACATTTTGATAGGGGGAAAGTACATACCAAACGATATATAAGGATAATAATATTCGTTTA
>JAQXDG010000139.1 GCA_029251505.1 Glaciecola sp.
AAACCGTTTTCTGGAGGCAGTAATTCAATCTTATGGGGATTATCGATATTGGTAGTTGCTATTGTGAGAAGAAGCTTTATTTACAAACGCCGTAAATAAATATTTTAAACGTTCTAAAAAAAGACTATTTCTGGGTGAGATAGTCTTTTTTTTTGAAAAAAATCTCGCCTTATAACAGCGTTATCCGCAAAGTAATCAAGAAGCAGAAAATATTCCCAATTGATTATTCAGCATAAAAAACGGTGTATCTAGACATCACTGAAGCATCAAAGGGTGTCCGTCCGGTAAACCCCATCTAGCATCTTGATGTTGCACCATTGATAATAATATCTGCTCTCATGAGTCTAAAGGCAGCAGTGAGTGTGTTGAACAAACGAGTACAACGTCGTCGAAATTAGTCAAAGTCACCACACGTTCGAACGCTACCGATAACAAGCTGACTATCCATCATGATAATATTGTGCTGTACGTTCCTTTACCGGTAGAGCCGGAGTGGGATGTTGGGCACATGCGCGGCGTAAGTTCCATGAAGCAAAAATAGCCCAAGGTAAAAAACCCATCGGTAAAGCGGACATGGCACTGAGCACCATACAAAAGTTATATCGTATTGAGACGCAGATAAAATCACTGCCTGTTGCCCAGCGCTTGAGCGTGCGTCAAGAAAAGAGTCTGCCTATCTTAGCGACGTTTAAGCAATGGCTTTACACCTCCGAACAACAGGTGTTACCAAAAACGAAACTGGGTGAAGCCATTTTATATACGCTCAATCAGTGGGATAAACTCGTCACCTACACAGACGATGGTCATCGAAACAGCAAAAACCAATGGCATAATACCGTTTGATTATCTGATGCATGTTCTATCTGAAATACATCAACCCGATGTCGATATCGAGACATTACTGCCTTGGAACGTTAGTCTCAATTAGTGGTGTTTACGGGACGGACATAGTTTTTTCAGGCTTATGTAAATTGAAACTAACCTTTTTACAGCAAACTTGGTTTTCGAATATTCAGACGCTAGCTTTATTTTGTGCCTGCACAGTACCCATACACTTAATTTGTCAGAGTACCTTTTGTTTTAGCCTAAATAACCTCTGACCTCATGCTGTTACCCTCATAACGTTTGTTTTATACTGTGTTAAAATCCTGTGTGGTAAAAAAACAATCAAACCCTTTAAATTAGGTGTGTTAGGGTCAATACCTTTAGCTATTAGTCGCCTTGCATCATCTCTTAGTGTTCTAGCATCTGCTAAGGTTACTGCAGGGTAGGGGCCAAGACCAATAGAGGTTCTTTTATTCGTGAATGGTTTTACATAATCAAGCAACCATGATTTTCCACCCGATGGTTTTACCCTTAATTGTAATCCGTTACCGTCACCTAGCTTATAAACCTTGTCTTTAGGTTTAGCAGACTTAACTTCAGTATTTGTAAGAGGTTTAGTTTTTGCCATTATGTAGTACCGAAAATGCTTTTATCTTAATAGGTACTACTTTAGATATGGATTGTTATTAACTTTTATGAGCCCTTAATGGTAAGTGATTATGGAAGGAGTCTTAATTTTACTGGATTTCAGACATAAAAAAAGACACCCTAGAGTGTCTTTAATTATCAAATTGGTGGAGCTGGAGGGAGTTGAACCCTCGTCCAGAAAGCGTCAGCCGTCGGTACTACATGCTTAGTTTGTCATTTATTTAACCTTAAGGACTCCGGCAAACAGGATTCCGTCAGGCTGGCCTAATACTATTTCGCGGTTCAGCCTTAGACAAGCTTCCCTCGCTATCCTACTGGGATGACCTCCCGAACCTCAGCTAGTAGAAAAAACTTGAGTGGGAGGGCCTATACAGGTTATTAAGCTGCTAGTGCGTAGTTTTCGTCGTTTGCGACTATTTTTTTGCGGCTTATTAAAGAGGCCAGCCGCACCTCTGCATGCACCTAAAACATCATTGAATCCTGTCGAATCCGAATCAGCCCCAAAGTTCACATATATTCTAGCACTAACTGCAGATTAAGCTATTAAAATTATAGATCATTTTAATACAAAACAATCTTTATCCATGCACTGCTTGCATTATATTTTTGAGTCAGTTAACTTTGGTTCATTGCTCACCAAGGATTAGAAGCAACATTTGCAACCACTACACATTTTGATCATTGTCGTGCTGAGTATCAATAGTTTACTTGCTAGCACGTTAAACAACCAACGATTGATATCGCTTAACGACTCATTGAGCGAAAGTGTGCGTGATAATGCCTTAGTTATATGTACTGGTTCTAAAGTAATATTAATTTCCTCTTATCATTATTTTGAATTCGGTGAAATCAAAGAACTCACTTTGGATGATGCAAAAACCAATACCTCAATAGATTGTCCTACTAGCTCAGGTATTCAACTGTCGTTGTTCGATTGGGTTGATGCTAATCCGGTTGTTAGTCTGACTCAGTGGTTTGCTGTAAAAGTCGATGTCGCCTTACAGATCTTTGCGCATCGATTTTACTATTTATTCTTTACTAGCCGCGCGCCACCTACCTTGAACTAAATAACCAATAATCAATTAAATGTGCTCACACATTCGATTTTAGTTTAGTTTTTAAAGGTTTTATCATGCAAAATTTAAGTTTGTCTGCGGCCGCAAAACCGCAACGTATCTTCGCACGTAATTTTTTATCATTCACAGTTGCTGGTGCATTAATTAGCATATCAGCCTATGCCAATTCGACGGCACTCGAAACGATCACCGTTACAGGGCAGCATAACCCATTATTAGTTGAAACGACATTAGATCCCACACAATCTAGTGCACCTGATATGCGCGACCAACTAGCCCAACTACCAGGGCTCAGTATCAATGGCAATGGCGCAGTCAGTGGCATTATTCAATACCGTGGCATGTTTTCTGACCGGGTTAATGTTCAAATCGACGGCAGTGTTATTACCGCTGCCGGACCTAATGGGATGGATTCTCCTTTATCTCATGTGATTGGCTCTAGTGGTCAAGCGGTGACATTGTATCGAGGCATCTCGCCCGTTAGTATGGGGCCTGAAACTATCGGAGGAGCGGTGGCTATCAGTCATATTGCTCCGGAGCTTACCGATTCTGAACAACGAACATTTTCTGGAGGACTCAGCGTCAGTCGATTTAGCTTTAACAAAACCCATTACAGTGTGTCGGCTAATGCGATTAATCACAATACTTACATCTCGGTTATCGCCGATAAACAAACCGCTGATAACTATCGTGCAGGAAGTCGTGCTGGTAATGGCATTGTCATTCCTTCTAGTTTTTATGACCGCCACGGCGTTAAAATTCGGGGAGGCTATGTAGCTAAAAATTACAGCATTGATGGCTTTGTGACGGCTCGCACCACCAATGAATCGGGGACGCCCACCTTAGCGATGGATATTATTTATATCGATGCATTGTTAGCCGGACTGGATTATACCCAACGCTTGAACAACCAATGGCAGCTAAAGATGCAAGTGCGCGCCAATAACAACGAACACATCATGGATAACTTTACCTTACGTAGCAATACCAACAACGCTGCGTATCGTGAAAATTATGTCGATAGTGAAGGGCGTAGTATCAGTATCAAAGCGTCACACATCGACGCACAATGGCGCAGTGAATACGGTGTCGATTGGCATACCAAAGAGCATTATTCACATATCACCAACCCAAATATGGCGATGTTTTATCTGAATAACTTCAATGACGTACAGCGCGATACTGCATCCGTTTATGCACAATGGGAACAGGAGAAATCGTCAGATCTACAATGGCTTTTCGGAGGTCGGTATAGTCGCATCTCCGCAGATGCTGGCACTGTAGATTCTAATATGGCGATGATGAATCCCAATGTGGCAAATTTACGTGATGCCTTTAATACCGCGCAGCGCAGTCAATCATTTGATTTACTTGATGTTGTCGGTCGGATCTCTTTACCTAGCAATGAATCATCAGTGTGGACATTGTCTGCTGGCGTAAAAGAACAAGCGCCTATCTATCAACAGTTATATACGTGGTTTCCGTTGGGGATCTCAGCTGGCATGGCTGATGGTCGCAATTACCTAGGTCACTTAGATTTAAGCAAAGAGACGGCTTTCAAAGTTGATATGAGTGCTGAGTTCACAGGGCTAAATTGGCGTTTAGCGCCTAGCGTGTATTGGTCTCAAATTGACAATTATATTATGGGCATGCCATCTGATAATATGTCGGCGAATATGATTGCACAGATGAATAATATTGCGCCTCCGTTGATCTGGGCAAATGAAGATGCCCAAATTGCGGGATTTGATGTTACCTATCAATATGCGTTTAGTGATAATTGGTCACTGGATATATCTGGGCAATATGTTAAAGGTAAGCAAACCGGCACCATTAACCAAGATCTGTATCGCCTAGCCCCATTGTCAGGAGATGTGACCTTAAGTTGGCAGCAGGAACATGACAGTAATCGCTATGGTGTTAGTCTTCATACTGAACTTGCCGCAGCGCAAAATAACGTTGCTGAATTACAAAATGAAACGTCAACATCAGGTTATGGCGTGGTTAACCTAAATAGCTATTATCAGTTTGATTCTGGGCTAAAGATACAATTGGTCGCTACAAATATCTTCGACAAAATGTATGCACCGCATTTAGCTGGCGTTAATCGCGTCACTGCTGCGCAATTAGCAGTGGGAGATAAAGTGCTTAGCGCTGGGCGGAGTATAGGATTGAGTATCAGTTACAAATTGTAGGGCATAGAACGGATTATGATTTTTTCATCATCCGTTCTTTTTGACGCGCCCAATCACGATCTTTTATCGCATCACGTTTGTCATGCTCTTGTTTACCTTTAGCTAGGCATATTTCGATTTTTGCCCAGCAAGCTTTCCAATACATGGCTGTTGCGACGATGGTTAAGCCTTGGCGATCTAAACCACCCATCAATTGCTCGATTTCACGCTTATGAAGCAGTAATTTGCGCACGCGGTCGGGGCTACAAATCACATGCGTGGATGCTTGATTTAGAGGTTGAATGGTCAAGTTGGTAATGAATGCTTCGCCGTCTTTGACGAAAACATAACTGTCTGTCAAATTGACTTTGCCGGCACGGATACTTTTTATTTCCCAGCCTTGGAGTTGCACGCCCGCTTCAAATTTGTCAATAAGACTAAATTCGTGCTTGGCTTTTTTGTTTAGTGCAATCGTACCTGTTGGGGTTTTGGAATTTTTTTTACTCATGTGCGCTATTGTACCTGTGATTTGTCGCAGTGCAATCTAATATGGGGGAATTGTCTTAACAATCAAGCTTTTCATGATAAACTTACTCCAATATTTAGTCGTAAGTAATGTTAGGTCACGATGGCAATAGTAAATAAAAGTGCGTTAGTGCCATACAGCGCGCAAACGATGTTTGATTTAGTCAATGATGTCATTGCATACCCGGAGTTTATTCCAGGATGTGTGGCAACACGTATCAATAGTGTAGATGATACACATATGCAAGCGAGTCTGGATATCTCCAAAGCCGGTATTAAGCATACATTTACGACTAATAACACGTTAGTTGCTCCGTCGCGCATTGAAATGAGTTTGGCTGATGGACCCTTTAAATCTCTAAGTGGCGGTTGGGTATTCACTGAATTAGATGAGCATGCGTGTAAGATTGAATTAAATCTAGAATTTGAATTCACCAGTCGTATCATTGAAATGGCGTTTGGAAAAATTTTTCATAGCCTTGCCAGTAGCATGGTGGATGCCTTTATACAACGTGCAAAACAAGCGGCTTAGTCCACGTTATATTTTACCGTAAGCATGCGGACAACGATTATGAGCGATAACATTATGAGTGACAACGGATCCATTAACATCGAAGTCGTTTACGGCACGCCTGAAAAGCAGCTCATCCTTGAGGTGCTAGTTGACTCCAATGCAACCGTAGAGCAAACGATAGAAATCTCCGGCATGAGTCAGCATTTTCCGGAAATAGATCTGAGCGAAAATAAAGTTGGGATCTGGAATCGCACCTGCAAATTAACTGATACATTAAAAGACGGCGACCGCATAGAGATCTATCGACCTTTAATAGCGGACCCTAAAGAAGTACGCCGCATGCGTGCGGAAAAAGCAAAAGAAGAAGGGCGTGCAGATAAAGTAACGGGCGGCAGAGCGAAAGCCTCTAAACGCAACGTTGAAAAAAACGACCCAGCTTCACAAGACAATTCCGACGCTTAATATTTCCGACGCTTAGTACTTCCGACGTTGTAAGCCTGTTGTGGCTAAAATTTTGGCGGAGATTTCTTCAATCGAAAACTTCGTCGAATTTAAAAACGGAATGCGTTCCTTTCGATACAAGCCTTCTACTTCACGCAGTTCCATGCGACATTGTTGTAATGACGCGTATTTTGAATTCGCTCTGCGCTCTGATCTAATCTGATGCAGTCGCTCCGGATGAATGGTCAAACCAAAGAGCTTCTCTTTATAGCGTTTTAACGCAGGATTGAGCTTAATCACATCCCCTAGATCTTCCTCCGTGAATGGGTAATTCGCAGCCTTTATTCCATACTGTAATGCAAGATACAAACTCGTCGGAGTTTTACCAGAGCGTGATACACCTACCAAGATAATATCAGCATCGGCATAGTTTTTGAGATTTGCGCCATCGTCATTGGCTAACGCATAATTGACCGCTTCAATCCGAATATCATACGTGGTTTCATGGATGCTGTGAGTCCGATGTTTTTCGGGCTTTGAGGGGACGCCTAAGATTTTTTCGATAGGGGCTACAAATTGATCCAGAAAATTGTAATTGATCCCAACTGAATTAGAAATAATTTTGCGCACGTCAGTGTTCACGATTGTATAGAAAACCAACGGACGAGTTTTAGAATCTTGAAAACTTTCAGATATTTTTGTTAATACATCGTAAGCCTGTTGTTCGGTTTCAACAAAAGGGATAGTGATGTGTTTGAATTCGATCGGGAACAAAGACAGCAAAGCATGGCCAAAAACTTCTGATGTTATAGCTGTTCCATCTGAAATATAGTATGCCGAACGCATAACAACTCCTTAACATTGGTGTAATTTAATTACAGCTTGCAATTAAATTTTACAAGCGTAAGTACATCATTCTAGAATGATTTTTTTATTGATTAGGTTATTTTTAGTTAATGCAAAGTTGAACATGAACTATAGTAACTATAAATAATCTACATTTAGTTAGACACAATACGGCTGGAGGCTCAAAAGTGCAAGAATACGTTCTATGGTATCAACAACTTGGTATGCATGATGTTGGCAGAGTGGGAGGCAAAAATGCTTCTCTAGGTGAAATGATTTCAAACCTAGCTAACGCAGGGGTGCAAGTGCCAGGTGGATTTGCCACAACGGCGGATGCATTTAACGAGTTTTTAGAACGCAGTGGCGTTGAAGCAAAAATTCACGAGATCCTTGATGTGCTTGATGTAGATGATCTCGCTGAGCTATCTAAAGCGGGTGAGCAAATTCGCAACTGGATCATCGATACGCCATTTCAGCCTGAACTAGAAGACGCCATTAAAACTGCGTTTGTAGAACTTCAAGGTACAGCGGGAGACGAAGCCTCTTTTGCTGTTCGCTCCTCAGCAACCGCTGAAGATATGCCCGATGCCTCCTTTGCTGGGCAACAAGAGACGTTTTTAAACGTCAAAGGTTACGATTCTGTGATGGTTGCGATCAAGCATGTATTCGCCTCCTTATTTAATGACCGTGCGATTTCATATCGCGTGCATCAAGGTTACGACCATAAAGGTGTGGCTTTATCGGCAGGGATCCAGCGCATGGTTCGCTCTGACGTATCGTCATCAGGTGTGATGTTTACGATTGATACCGAGTCGGGTTTTGAAGATGTTGTCTTCATCACTTCATCCTACGGCTTAGGTGAAATGGTGGTACAAGGTGCGGTTAATCCTGACGAATTCTATGTACATAAACCGACATTAGCCGCTGGTAACCCTGCGGTTGTGCGACGTAATTTGGGTAGTAAACTCACGCAAATGATTTACTCAGATAACCAAGACCATGGCAAGCAAGTTGAAATTATTGATATTGAACGTGAGCACAGCATGCAGTTTTCTATCAACGATAGTGAAGTTGAAGAACTAGCTAAACAAGCGGTGATTATTGAACAGCATTACGGCCGAGCAATGGATATTGAATGGGCCAAAGACGGTGTTGATGGCAAGTTGTATATTGTACAAGCCCGTCCTGAAACCGTGCGTAGCCGTGAAGATATGCAAGTGATTGAAAGTTACCAGCTCAACGGTGATGCACCTACCATTTGTACAGGGCGTGCCATCGGTCATAAAATCGGTGCGGGTAAAGCAAAAGTCCTCGCGTCGATTGATGAGATGGATAAAATCCAACCTGGCGATGTCTTAGTTACGGACATGACGGACCCAGATTGGGAGCCGATAATGAAACGTGCATCTGCGATTGTGACTAATCGTGGTGGGCGAACTTGTCACGCTGCTATCATTGCCCGTGAATTAGGCATTCCTGCCGTAGTTGGTTGTGGCAATGCCACCGATTTAATTAAGACTGGCGACCAAATTACGGTCTCTTGCGCCGAAGGGGATACGGGTTTTATCTATGGTGATGAATTAGCGTTTGATGTTGTCACATCGCGTATTGACTCAATGCCTGATTTACCACTTAAGATAATGATGAATGTGGGCAACCCAGATCGTGCCTTTGATTTTGCGCGTCTGCCGCATGCTGGTGTTGGCTTAGCGCGCCTAGAGTTCATTATCAACCGCATGATTGGTGTACACCCTAAAGCATTATTAAATTTTGACACGCAACCCGAAGACGTCAAAGCTGAAATCGTTGATATGATGGCAGGTTATGCGTCGCCTACTGAGTTTTATATTCAAAAACTGGTAGAAGGTATCTCCACAATTGGCTGTGCATTTTCGCCCGAAAAAGTCATTGTTAGAATGTCCGATTTTAAATCTAACGAATACTTTAACCTAGTCGGTGGGCATCAATACGAGCCGGATGAAGAAAACCCCATGTTAGGTTTCCGTGGTGCATCACGTTATATTTCTGAGGATTTTCGTGATTGTTTTGCGCTTGAGTGTGAAGCGATAAAGCGGGTTCGCAATGACATGAAACTGCACAATGTTGAGATCATGATCCCCTTCGTACGGACATTAGAAGAAGGGCGTAAGGTTATTGAGTTACTCGCCGAACAAGGTTTAGTGAAAGGTGAAAATGGTCTGCGTATCATCATGATGTGTGAGCTACCTTCAAACGCGTTATTAGCGGATGAGTTCTTGGATATCTTTGATGGGTTTTCTATTGGCTCAAACGATTTAACCCAGTTAACCTTAGGCCTTGATCGTGATTCTGGTCTCATTGCGCATTTATTTGATGAACGTGATCCTGCCGTGAAGAAACTCTTAGCGATGGCGATCCAAGCAGCGAAGAAACGCGGTAAATATGTTGGTATTTGTGGTCAAGGACCATCGGATCATGAAGATCTGGCTGCATGGTTGGTTGAGCAAGGCATTGACAGTGTGTCTTTGAATCCTGATACCGTGGTTGAAACCTGGTTATACTTAGCCGAAAAACATGGCTAAATCGCAGGATTAGGATGTTTATCCTAAGGCTGTAAAGATTTAAAACCGTTAAGTTCAGTTAATCTTGGATTTAACGGTTTTTTTATGACTATATTTTGCCCATTAATAGTCCTTATGTGGGTTTTTGCGTATAATACTAACATCATTGATAACTTCGTTAAGATTATATGTTACCTGTACTTGATAGTAATAACGCCCTTGATCAACAATATTTAGATTATCTTACCGCACTTGCAAAAGCCGGTTTTTCTGGCGATATTGAAACGCAATATTCCAGCAGATTAGCTATGGCAACGGATAATTCTATTTACCAAAAATTACCGCAAGCTATCGTTTATCCAAAAAATATTCAGGATCTGACGTGTATTGGTCAGGTAGTACAAGGCTTTAGTGATGTTGTTTTTTCAGCACGAGGTGGTGGTACAGGTACCAATGGTCAATCATTAACGAGTGGGATCGTGGTGGATTTATCCCGTCACATGAATCAAATTTTAGAGATCAATGCCAAAGAGCAATGGGTAAAAGTCCAAGCTGGTGTGATTAAAGATGTACTCAATGATGCACTGCGTCCATTTGGGTATTTCTTTGCTCCGGATTTATCCACGTCAAATCGTGCAACGGTTGGCGGCATGATCAATACAGATGCATCTGGTCAAGGCTCATTAGTCTATGGCAAAACCTCCGATCATATCTTAGGCTTAACCTCCGTACTGGCCAATGGTGATGTGTTAGCTACTGAACCCACTGCTATCGCAGACTGTTTAGCGCATGCACAAACTAGTTATCAAGCGATTGCCGCGCAAATACAAACATCATGTGTCGAGCAACGCGATGCAATACTCGCTAAATTCCCACGCTTAAATCGCTTTTTAACGGGATATGACTTAGAGCACGCGTATATTCCTGATAGTAAGCAATTTGATGTGAGTCGATTAATTGCCGGCTCTGAAGGCTCATTAGCGTTTGTAGCCGAAGCAAAACTCAATATTACACCAATTGCCAAACACAAAGCTTTGGTGAATATTAAATACAACTCTTTTGAATCCGCATTACGGCATGCCCCTAAAATGGTCGCTGCTAATGCCACGTCGGTAGAAACCGTTGACTCCAAAGTCTTGAATCTTGCTCGTGCCGATATCATTTGGCATATGGTGTCAGAGCTCATCACCGATGTGCCTAATGAAGAAATGTTAGGGTTGAACATGGTGGAGTATAACAGTAATGATGAAGCCGAAATCAAAGCACGCATCTCCGCTTTAAGTGCTGAGCTTGATGAGGATATTACCACTCATCGAGGCGGTGTGATTGGCTATCAAATTACCTATGAAGTCAGTGATATTCAAAAAATTTATGCCATGCGTAAAAAATCAGTTGGCCTATTAGGTAAAACCGATGGTACGAAAAAGCCTATCGCGTTTGCTGAAGATACGGCTGTTCCTCCTGAAAATCTGGCTGATTTTATCATGGAGTTTCGCGAACTGTTAGATGATCACAAATTGGATTATGGCATGTTTGGCCACGTTGACGCCGGTGTACTTCATGTTAGACCTGCACTCGATATGAACGATCCACAACAAGAAGTGTTACTGAAAAAAATCTCAGACCAAGTTGTCGCACTAGTTGCCAAGTATGGCGGTTTAATGTGGGGCGAACATGGAAAAGGTTATCGCAGTGAATATGCGCCAGCGTTTTTTGGTGATGAGTTGTATGCTGAATTACGTAAAATCAAAGCGGTATTTGATCCGCACAATAAAATGAATCCAGGCAAGATTTGTACGCCAATTGACTCAGATGCACCATTAGTACAAGTCACTGATACCAAACGCGGTACTTATGACCGAACCATTCCTGTTGTATTTAAAGAAGAATTTGCGCCAGCAATGAGCTGTAACGGTAACGGCTTATGTTTTAACTACGATACGACCTCACCGATGTGTCCATCGAGCAAGATCACAGGTGATCGTCGCCATTCACCCAAAGGTCGTGCTGGCATGATCCGTGAGTGGTTACGCTTACTCGCTCAACAAGATGTGAACGTTGATGCACTCAATGCACAGCAATTTAAGAGCAGTTGGTGGTCAAGGATGGTTAACACCAATTCAGCCAACTCGAGTACTGATTTTTCACATGAAGTCTTTGAGGTGATGGATGAGTGTTTAGCCTGTAAATCTTGTTCAGCACAATGTCCTGTTGGTGTGGATGTGCCAGATTTTAGGGCGAAGTTTTTATCTATTTACTATCAGCGTTATTCTCGACCGGTGAAAGATTATTTGGTTGCTAATATTGAGCAAATGGCGCCGTTGCTTGCTAAAATGCCGCGTATGGTGAATTTCTTTACTAATTTAGGGGTGAGTAAACTCTTGTTAAAAGAGAGTATTGGCTATGTTGATACACCGTTACTGTCGACGCCGACATTAGCTAATTTGTCCGCCGAATACACACCATTTTCGTTAGAGACGTTGCGCCAGATCCAAACACAAAACAACGCGAATAAAACGGTATTAGTGGTGCAAGACCCGTTTACTAGTTTCTATGACGCGCAAGTCGTAGCGGACTTTATGGCGTTAGCTAAAAAATTGGGATCTGACCCTATTTTATTGCCATTTAATCCAAATGGTAAGCCTCAACATGTTAAAGGTTTCTTAGATAAGTTTGCCCGTACCGCACAGTCTACTGCTGATTTTTTAAATGAGATTGCGCAATTTGATATTCCGATGGTGGGTGTTGATGCGTCGTTGTTGTTAGTTTATCGTGATGAATATACCAAAACACTCGGCGAGAAGCGCGGTGACTTTAGTGTGTTAGCAGTGCATGAATGGCTATCACAAATGGCGAGTGATGCCTTAAGCAATGCTCAAGTGGCGACACCACCTGCAACGCCATTAGGTTTATTTACCCATTGTACCGAAAAAACCGCATTGCCGGTCAGTGAAAAACAATGGCAGCAAGCATTCGCGAAACTTGGTGTTTCTGTTGATATTGTTTCTGTGGGTTGTTGTGGAATGGCTGGGACGTATGGCCATGAAGCCTCGCACCTAGCCAATAGTATTGGGATATTTGAATTAAGCTGGGAGCAAGCCATAGCCAAATATCCAGTGGAAGCGCGCATAGTTACGGGATATTCGTGCCGCAGCCAAGTTGACCGTTTAGTCGGGGCAAAACCGAAGCATCCATTACAAGTTTTAAACCAGTTACTTTTACAAAAATAAGTCAAAAAGTAAGAAAAGAATAATAATAAAAGAGGATTTATGAGCGATAATACTACCCCAATGACACAAGCCGAACATGATCAATGGGTGCGTGAACAATTTCAACGTGCCAATAAACATTTAGCTGAAAACGGCGTATTGTTTGATTCAGTGGTCGTAGAAGAAAGTCGCTATTTAGCCCCTTATGTTGCAGTTTGGAAAATCAAATCACAACAAGGTAAGTACTTTTGGGTGTTAAGCGGTGATTTACCTGCAGATTATATTCCGTTTGATACTGCTCCAGATGTGCGTAGTGCATTAAAGCACTTTTCTTTATCATGGCAGTTGAAAGCTGAGAATATCAGTGCCACTAATGGCATTGATGAAACGCAACAAAACTATGCTAAATTATTGGCAGATCGCGCCATTAGCTTATATCAATTGAGCGAAAAACAAGAGTTGTGGGCGTAAATCACTCGCCCACCATTTCTATATACCCACGATTAATTAACTCACACAACATGTCAATCCAAGCATCGCTCATCTCGGTGCTATATTGGATAAACGTTGGTGAATGATTGAGTATGCGGCTGGTGAGTGCTTTTTCATCAGCGGTCGAAGCAAATTGCTGTCCATTGATAAAAAAGATAAATGGCGCTTCATTTTCAGTGTTCGAGTGTTGCTCAGTTTGGCAATCTAGGTATACCGGTCTTACACCACAGGCATGCTGTATCGTAATACCCCGGGTCATTAATTCGAGTATTTCATCACGCAAGATAGGTGTGTCCAGTTCATAGTTATCTAATGACTCATTTTGTTTTGACAAATATTCAGTTAATACTTGGTCTATTTGTGGGCTGGTAACATATTGTTGTAGTAACTGCTTCAATAACATCATATCAGGAGCTGGCAAGGCAGCAGGCTGCTCACTGGCTTCTCGGTTCCTATCGCTAAAGCGTTGCGTGACTTTATTATTTTCTAACAAATCATCCGCAATGACCTGAAAAAGCTCCGATTGATCTGGCGCTCTAAACCCAATTGAATAATTGAGGCATTCACTGAGGGATTCTCCTTTGTGTGGAAAACCCGGTGGTATATATAAGACATCTCCAGGATGTAATACCACATCGATAATCGGCTCAAATTCATCGGTTTGTTGTAATTTAGGGTGAGGGTAAAAACGGCTAGAGTGTTTGGGTTTTGCACCAACTTGCCAGCGACGCTGACCTTTGCCTTGGACAATAAAAACATCATATTGATCGATATGTGCACCCACACCGGCACCAGGCTGTGAAAAACTGACTAATAAATCATCCATGCGCCAATGCGGAATAAAATTAAACGCATTCATTAATAAGGATGCTTCCTCAATATGCACATCAACCCCTTGCACCATTAATGTCCATGCACCTTGGCATACGTCTTCAAACTCAGTGAATGGCCCTTCAGTCACTGTCCATGCATCATTAAGATGGCTGATGATACGACTATCTACATCGGCTTCTTGCGCTAAGCCAGCGAGATCATGTTCGTCCAATGGATCTGCAAAATCAGGTAAAGCATTCGTTAATACACAAGGTTGACATTGCCAGTTTTCAGATAAAAACGACGTGATAGAAAATGCAGAAAGTTGATACATAAATAGCCTAATGATGAATTTGATACACGCAGGTATCACCAAAATCTTTTAGTTCCAAATGATGTTTTGAAACCTGGATCGGTAATGAATGACATTGGGCTGTATTATGGCATACATAGATAGCATTACTAGGCGTTGTGCCGAGTATTCGTGCACAGTGATCGACAATTCTCCCCCATATATCGAATTGGGATTGATTAATGCCTATATACCCAGCCATGATGTCCCCGCAAGTGATTGCATATTTGGTGAGATAGGGGAGTCGTTGTTGCAGAGCAATGCTTAATGAGATAGCGTTATTTGCAGTCGAATTCTGTTCTGCTAGTGTAGTTGTATTTTGGCTATAATAAGGTCCACAGAGCAGTAAACAGCCATCACCTAAATATTTTATAATCTTGGCATCATGTTGCGCTGCCGTGTCATCAAAAATAGCATAAATATCATGTAACATCGCTACACGTTGGCTATCAGTTAATGCGCTTGTATGTGCTACAAAACCAGCTATATCTATGAAGATAACAGCAACGTTGGCATACAGGCAGGTATGTGGGATTGGTATAGAAAGTGTCATCATCATCCTTAATTAAAAAGACGATGATGACCGATATTACTTAGTCTGACAACTGATCCACAAAGGCAATAGCTTGGCCAATGTAGTTTTGTGGAGACAATAATTTGAGCTCTGCTTTGACGTGATCAGGCAGTTCTAATCCATCAATAAACTCAGCCATGACTTGTGCATTCACCTTTTTACCACGAGTTAACTCTTTGAGTTTCTCGTATGGTTTTTCAATGCCGTAACGACGCATTACGGTTTGAATCGGCTCAGCTAAGAGTTCCCAGTTATTATCCAGTTCAGCGAGTAAGCTTGCTTCATTAACTTGAAGTTTGCTGATCCCTTTTAAGCTAGCTTGATAGGCAATCAAAGAATACCCGATGCCAACACCTAGATTACGTAGCACTGTTGAGTCAGTTAAATCACGCTGCCAGCGAGATACAGGTAGTTTTGTCGCTAAATGACCAAATAAGGCATTAGCAATACCTAAGTTACCTTCCGAGTTTTCAAAATCAATCGGATTAACTTTATGTGGCATGGTTGAAGAGCCAATTTCACCTGCAATGGTTTTTTGTTTGAAGTGACCTAAGGCAATGTAACCCCATACGTCACGGTCAAAATCGAGTAAAATAGTATTAAAACGGGCAATCGCATCAAACAATTCAGCAATATAATCATGCGGTTCGATTTGCGTAGTATAGGCATTCCAGCTTAAACCTAAGCTAGTCACAAATTCTTCTGAAAGGGTATGCCAATCTACTTCTGGATACGCTGATAAATGAGCATTGTAGTTACCAACAGCACCGTTAAACTTACCTAAAATCTCGACATTGGCGATTTGGTCACGTTGACGTACAAGACGCATCATCACGTTAGCCATTTCTTTACCCATAGTAGTCGGAGAAGCTGGCTGACCATGCGTGCGCGCCATCATTGGCATGGAACGATACTCGATAGCTAAGCGTTTTAATTCGCTAATCAACGTGTTTAAGTAAGGTAACAATACGTCATCACGGGCTTGAGCAAGCATTAAACCATGTGACAAGTTGTTGATGTCTTCAGAGGTACAAGCAAAATGAATAAATTCATTCACGGCGTGAAGTTCTGGTAAATCAGCGACTTGTTCTTTCAAGAAATATTCAACCGCTTTGACATCGTGGTTAGTGGTCTTTTCAATGTCTTTTATACGTTGTGCATCCGCTTCGCTGAAATTAGCAGCGATATTATCTAATAAGGCATTGGCTTCATCAGAAAATGGGGCAACTTCAGTAATGCCTGGAGTTTGTGCTAGCTTTTGTAACCAACGCACTTCGACGATGACACGGTATTTAAGTAATCCGAATTCAGAAAAATAAGGACGAAGTTCGGCTGTTTTACTGGCATAACGACCATCAACTGGCGATAAGGCCGTTAATAACGATAGATCCACAATAGGCTCCTAATAAGCATTAGTGTATTTGTTGTAACGCGAGTTTTGCGCTCTGTAAAATACGTTTTCGATTAAATAATATATGACGACGTTTGCCGCCCATTTGCCGCCACATCACGGCAGCACGGACACCCGCTAATAACAGTGCACGGACTTTGTGTTGATTACTTTCTGATTTTAAGTGTGTAGGGTTTCCTGCGATTTGGATCTTAGGTGCAAGAGGACTCACAATATCTACGTAAGTACTGGCAAGGGACTGCAAAATTTGGTTATGTTCAAATTCTACGTGCCCGAGTTGGCGTTGTACATTGGATATGCGTACGCCCAATTCGTTCAGGACTTTGGGTTTGGCTGCTAACTTGCGTTCAAGTCCAAGCATGCTAGCGATATATCGAGTAATTTCGGCATCTTTTGCGACCGCTTTATTACTCAGCTGTCCTTCCAGCCCAGTAAAGCCTACGTTGAGATTATTGAGTTGACCAAACACTTGTTGCGGTGTTTCTGGGTCGGTCACACAAATACTAGAAATGCTGGCTTCAAAAGCCTGTTCATTACACTTGCCGGTTCGGGCAATTTGCTGAACCAATATTGCGGCTTGAACGACGCCTGCTAACGCGAGTTGTTGTTCAATTTTAGGGTTTAATGTACTCATGTCCGTATGTAACTCTCGATAATGCCACCGCCTAAACAGACAGGACCTTGATAAAATACTGCCGATTGGCCTGGAGTGACTGCTTTTTGTGGTTCATCAAACATGACTTGTACCGAGCCATCGCTATGAGGTGTCACAGTACAATCGATATCGGCTTGGCGATAGCGAGTTTTAACTGTCATACGTGTCGTTTCAGTGAGCGCGTGACGACTAACCCAATCAAGTTGGTTGGCAATTAACCCATTGGAAAATAAACGAGGATGATTGGCACCTTGACCGACGATTAAGCGATTATTTGCCATATCTTTGTCGACAACATACCAAGGATCTTCACCATGGTCGCGTGAACCGCCAATGAGCAGTCCTTTGCGTTGACCTAACGTGTGATACATCAAGCCTTGGTGTTTGCCGATTTTTTCGCCCTCAAACGTATAAATATCGCCGGGTTGGGCAGGGAGATACTGACTTAAGAAATCTGTAAATTTACGTTCACCAATAAAACAAATACCCGTAGAGTCTTTTTTGTCATGTGTAATTAACCCTTGTGCCTCTGCGATTTCACGCACAACCGGCTTATCTAAATGGCCGATAGGAAATAACGTTTTAGCAATGTGCTCATGGGACAAGGTGTATAGGAAATAACTTTGGTCTTTGTTTTGATCATGACCACGCAACATACGCCATTGACCATCCACAAAATCACGTGAAACATAATGACCGGTCGCAATATAATCGGCACCGAGATCTTCGGCTGCGTACTCTAAAAAGGCTTTGAATTTAATTTCTTTGTTACACATGATATCAGGGTTTGGTGTGCGTCCTGCTTTGTATTCGGCTAAAAAATACTCAAATACATTATCCCAATACTCAGCAGCAAAGTTGATGCTGTGTAAGGTGATCCCTAATTTATCGGCGACGGCTTGGGCATCAGCTAGATCTTGCGCAGCGGCACAGTATTCATCATTGTCATCTTCTTCCCAATTTTTCATGAACACGCCTTCAACCTGAAAGCCTTGTTGTTGCAATAGATAGGCTGATACAGATGAATCTACACCACCGGACATACCGACGATGACTTTAGTTTGTTGCGGTTTAATATCACTAGGAAGAGGCATGCTCAAAATCGATAATTCTCATGTGTAAAGTAGAAAGAAAAAGTGCAAAGAAATAACACGAATTATTATATCAATCCTTGGCGTTGCTTTCACCTGAAATTACATATTCTCCATTGGCGATGCCATCAAGACACCAATTACCGATCCGATAACGAATTAATCGCAGGGTAGGAAAACCAACATGCGCGGTCATTCTTCTAACTTGGCGATTGCGACCTTCAGTAATAGTGATGCTCAGCCAGGATGTCGGGATATTGGCTCGTTCACGAATGGGCGGATTACGCGGCCAAATGTTAGGTTCTGCAATTTGCGTTATTTTAGCTGGTGCTGTCATCCCATCTTTTAATGCAACGCCTTGCGTTAATGCTTTAATAGCGGCATTCGTAATTGTACCTTCTACTTGCGCCCAATAAGTCTTAGCGGTTTTTTTGGATGGATGGGCGAGTTGATGTTGCAAAGCCCCGTCATTAGTTAGTAATAATAATCCTTCACTATCACGATCTAAGCGACCCGCAGCATACACCTCAGGTATATCAATGAAATCCTTGAGGGTTTGGCGACCTTGTTCATCGGTAAATTGTGTCAACACATCAAACGGTTTATTAAATAAGACTATTTTGCGGTCTTTAACAGAGGTTTTTGCTGTTTTAGCAGTGTTGTTGGCGCGTTTGAAAGGTTTGTTCATGATGCTTAGCTACCCATATTATTCGGTATAGGATAACGTAAAGCGGGCAGATGTTGAAAGAATATATCGAAGATGTAAAAAAAGCAGAGTATGAAATCAATCAATCAAGTCTGCTTTTTTTACACGCGAATGATTGCTTGTTAGTAACGATTATCGCTCCGCGTCTTGGTCAAATGCGATGTTTTCTGCATGTAAACCTTTTGGTCCTTGCGTAACATCATAGGTAACTGCCTGACCAGCCTTTAAAGAACGGTATCCTTCCATCTTGATTGTGGAATAATGGGCAAAAATATCTTCTCCGCCGTCCTCAGGAACGATAAATCCGAACCCCTTTGCGTTGTTGAACCACTTTACTTTACCAATTGCCATACACTATTTCCTTTGTAACTTGATCTGTGATGATAAAACCCCACTATAAAGATTATGTTTATTGGTTTTAATTAGCGGGGGGTGATGAATGGACGACTCAACACAAACATCTACATTTAAAGGTAGATATTGGGCGGTCGATCTGTCAAGGTGGACAGAGATAAATAATTAATGAAATAATCGGGTAAACCCGCATTTAGGTTCTATATTTAAGTTATGAGTAAAGAAAATACCACTATAATTGAAGGCGATAAGCTCAAAGAGTCTTTACAAAAGAAAACTCAACCGCCGCCTATGTATAAAGTAATGCTAAACAATGACGACTATACGCCGATGGAGTTTGTAATAGATGTGTTGTGTCGTTTTTTTAACATGGATGGTGACAAAGCAAACCAGATAATGTTAACGGTCCATTATCGTGGGAAAGCAGTCTGTGGAGTGTTTACCGCTGAAATTGCAGAAACGAAAGTGATGCAAGTTAACCAATATGCGCGTAAGCATCAACACCCTCTGCTGTGTTCGATGGAACAAGCTTAATTTCCGACCTTGGAGGTTCATTATATATGTTGAATAAAGATTTAGAACAAACGTTAAACGAAGCTTTCATATTTGCGCGCCAACATAAGCACGAATTTATGACCGTTGAACATTTGTTGTTGGCGTTATTGGATAACAGTGCTGCATTAGAAGCATTAAAAGCCTGTAATTCTGATATTGATGCCATCAAAAAAGAACTAACTGATTTTGTTAAAGACACAACGCCTTTAATGTTAGAAGATCCTGAAAACGAACGTGAAACTCAGCCAACGTTAGGTTTTCAACGCGTATTACAACGTGCAGTATTCCATGTCCAATCATCCGGTAAAGGGGAAGTGACGGGTGCGAATGTCCTTGTCGCTATTTTCAGTGAGCAAGAGTCACAAGCGGTATATATTTTGAAAAAATCAGACGTGACGCGTCTAGATGTCGTTAACTTTATTTCGCATGGTGTGAGTAAACTTGACGATGAGACGGCACCTCAGCATGAAGTCCAACCTGAAACGGGAGAAGGCGATGAAAATGCATCGATGCTAAGTAAATATACGACCAATTTAAATATTTCTTCCAAAGAAGGTAAAATTGATCCATTAATTGGCCGTGATCAAGAAGTCGAACGCACTATTCAAATTTTATGTCGTCGACGTAAAAATAATCCTTTATTAGTTGGTGAAGCCGGTGTAGGTAAAACCGCTATCGCTGAAGGCTTGGCTTATCGCATCGTCAATGATGATGTACCAGATGTCATTGCTCCTTGTACAGTGTATTCCTTAGATCTTGGGGGGTTATTAGCAGGAACCAAATATCGTGGTGATTTCGAAAAACGCCTCAAAGGTATCTTAAAAGAGTTAAGCAGCGATCCAGATGCGATTTTGTTTATTGATGAAATTCACACTATTATTGGTGCGGGTGCTGCTTCTGGCGGTGTCATGGATGCGTCAAACTTACTTAAGCCTAAATTATCCAGCGGTGAATTGCGTTGTGTTGGCTCCACCACTTATCAAGAATATCAGTCAATCTTTGAAAAAGATCGTGCGCTGGCACGTCGCTTCCAAAAAATCGACATCGTAGAGCCGAGTGTTGCTGATACAACCAAAATATTAATGGGCTTAAAATCACGTTATGAAGAGCATCATAAGGTGAAGTATACAAATAAAGCGATTCAAGCTGCTGCAGAGCTAGCTGCCAAATATATCAATGAGCGTCAACTGCCAGATAAAGCGATTGACGTTATTGATGAAGCAGGTGCATCACGTCGCTTATTACCAGAAAGTGAGCGTACAGAAACCATCAGTGAACTCGATATTGAAAAAGTCATCGCCAAAATCGCACGTATCCCTGAGAAGTCGGTATCGGCCTCTGACATGGAAGTACTTAAAAACTTAGGGCGTAACCTTAAGATGGTGGTATTCGGTCAAGACAAAGCGATTGAAACGTTAACCGACGCTATTCATTTGTCTCGTTCTGGTTTAGGTACCGAAACTAAACCGATTGGTAGTTTCTTATTTGCAGGCCCTACTGGAGTTGGTAAAACGGAAGTCACCGCGCAACTGGCTAAGATTATGGGTGTTGAATTAGTGCGTTTTGATATGTCCGAATATATGGAACGTCATGCTGTATCACGTTTAATTGGAGCGCCTCCAGGTTATGTCGGATTTGATCAAGGTGGTCTGTTAACCGACGCGGTTATCAAAAACCCGTATTCAGTTGTGTTGTTAGATGAGATTGAAAAAGCACACAGTGATGTGTATAACATTCTGTTGCAAGTGATGGATCATGGTACGTTAACCGATAACAATGGTCGTAAAGTTGACTTCAGAAACGTGGTATTAGTCATGACGACTAACGCTGGCGTGCAAGAAACGGTACGAAAATCAATTGGCTTTAAGCAACAAGATCATTCTCATGATGCGTTGGCACAAATCAATAAGATCTTTTCACCTGAATTTAGAAACCGGTTGGATGCCATTATCTGGTTTAATCATTTAGAGAAAGATGTGATATTACAAGTAGTTGATAAATTTTTGATTGAACTGGAAGCACAGCTTGATGCTAAGAGCGTGTCTATTGATGTTTCCCCTGAAGCACGTAATTGGTTAGCAGATAAAGGCTATGATAAGTCGATGGGGGCACGTCCAATGTCGCGTTTGATCCAAGAGAAAGTGAAAAAAGAATTGGCCAATGAACTCTTATTTGGTCCGCTTTCAGCAGGTGGCAGTGTAAAAATCGTTCTTAAAGACGATAAGCTTGATTTTACTTATGCATCGACTGAACTGCCGAATGAAGTCAGCACTGTTGAAAAATAGTGCTGGGTTGAGGTAAACAACAGATATTAAAAAACCGACGCAAACGTCGGTTTTTTTGTGCTTGCAGTTTACTCCAAACACATCGCTATCTATTCACTTTTTGAACATCTATACGCTCTGTCATCCGTTAAGAAAATCCGAGTAACAGACAAGTTAATTAAAAATTAACGAGCACGATAGATAATACGGCCTTTAGATAGATCGTAAGGAGTGATCTCAACAGTGACTTTATCGCCTGTTAAAATACGGATATAGTTTTTACGCATTTTACCTGATATATGTGCAGTCACAACGTGACCGTTTTCAAGTTCTACACGGAACATCGTGTTAGGCAGTGTATCTAACACTGTACCTTCCATTTCAATACAATCTTCTTTTGCCATTTTTCGGGAAATACCTTTAATGATGCTAATTTGACGCGCAGACAATACAGAATTACGGACTAAGTGTAAAGGAATACCTACTATTTTTTCGTAATTACACCCAAAACTCGCCATTGAAGCGCTGATTTGGTGAAAATGCATTTTTATAGTTCATTTTCCGACATTCATCAATTTGATAACCAAGGTACAGATAAGGCAAATTAAAGGTCTGACAAAATTCAATTTGTTGTAAAATCATAAATGTCCCGAGTGAGCGGGGTGCTATATGCGGGTTAAAAAATGTATAGAATGCGGAAAACCCACTTTCAGTTTTATCGGTTACAGCAACAGCAATCACTTCATCGCCGAGTTTAGCTTCTAGCAGCAACGGACTTTGCCATCGGGAATGAATAAAATCATTAAATTGCTTTTCTTCTGGCGGGTACATCGAGCCGTCCTGATGCCGTTCAGAAATATAATCGCTATACAAAGAATAGTAATTGTCACGTTGCGCAATAAAATAGTCGGAACCATACTCCACCATTCGGCAGGTGACATCGGAGTTTTTGTTGAGAATACGTTTTTGGCTCTTACTAGCCTTGAAATGTTCGACTTGCACTCTGATCGATTCGCACTTGTTACACTGGGCGCAATGAGGACGATATATCTGGTCACCACTGCGACGAAATCCGGCTTGAATCAGTTTTGAATAGCTTTGTGCATGTTGCTCTTGTTCAGGAATGTACACCAATAATTGCTCTTGGCGGTCAGGTAAATAACTACAAGCAAACGGTTGCGTCACACCAAATTTCACAATTTCACTTCCTGTGGAGACCACATGGATTGGGCCGAAGGGAGCGCAATAGCTAACTGTAATTTTTCTAAATATAATTCACGAGAGACTTCAATAACACCCATAGATGCTAAATACGGGTTTTGTAACTGACAATCTATAAATAAGCCATTATGCTTCTTCATATGCTGTACTAAGCTGATGAAAGCCAATTTGGATGTATTCGGCTCGGTATGAAACATGGACTCGCCACAAAAGACACCGCCAATGCTGACGCCATATAACCCACCGACGAGGTGACCTGATTCATTCCAAATCTCAATTGAGTGTGCATGACGAGCTCGATGTAGCTCTATATAGGCCTCTATCATCGCCTGAGTGATCCAAATCCCATTATGTTGGATAGCGCCATCTTCAGTAATAATTGGTCCTCTGGGGATGGTAGCACAAGCTTGAATAACATCGACAAAGGCATGATTAATCGTAATTGTATGCGTCGACTGTTTAAGCCATTTTTTGGTGGTTTTGCTAATGTATAATTCATCAAGGGGAAGTACGCCCCGTGGATCGGGCGACCACCATAAAATGGGTTCATCGGTACTAAACCAAGGAAATATCCCTTTAGCGTAAGCGCTTATTAACCGTTTTACCGATAAATCCCCACCAAAAGCCAACAACCCATTGGGCTCAACCAGTGCCTGTAACGGCTCTGGAAAATCAGTGGAGTAATGTGCAAGCTCAGGTAGAGTAATCATATTGATCCATTAAAAAAGCGAGCTGGGTGCTCGCTTTGCTGGGTTACTCTAGCGCGTCTAAGTATTTTTCAGCATCTAGGGCGGCCATACAACCGGTACCTGCAGAAGTAATTGCTTGGCGATAAATATGATCAGATACATCACCAGCAGCAAAAATACCTTCTACGCTAGTTTGAGTTGCATTTCCGGCAGTGCCTGAGTTGACCGTAATATAACCATCTTTCATGTCCAGTTCACCCTCGAAAATATCAGTATTGGGCTTGTGTCCAATGGCCACAAATAAACCCATTACTTCGATATCTTCTTTTGCACCCGTATCCGTATCGGCAACTCGAATATGTGTCACGCCCATTTCATCACCTAATACTTCGTCTAAAGTACGATTATAGTGTAATACGACGTTACCATTTTTGGCTTTTTCCATTAAACGGTCAGCGAGGATTTTTTCACTTCGGAAACTATCACGACGATGAATAACGTGCACTTCTGAGGCAATGTTAGATAAGTATAACGCTTCCTCTACTGCTGTGTTACCACCACCAATGACGGCTACTTTTTGATTACGATAGAAGAAACCGTCACAAGTTGCACATGCTGAAACGCCTTTGCCTTGGAATGCCGTTTCTGATTCTAAGCCTAAGTATTTGGCGGATGCGCCAGTACAAATGATAAGTGCATCACAGGTGTAAGTACCGTTATCGCCAGTTAACGTGAATGGACGCTTAGAAAAATCGGTTTTATTAATATGGTCAAAGATGATTTCAGTGTCGAATTTTTCAGCATGCTGTTGCATTCTAACCATCAAATCAGGACCCGTTAATCCTTCAGGATCACCAGGCCAGTTTTCTACCTCAGTGGTTGTGGTTAATTGACCACCTTGTTGAATGCCGGTAAGCAAAACAGGATTAAGGTTAGCACGAGCCGCGTAGACAGCAGCTGAATAACCCGCCGGGCCAGAACCTAAGATAAGCAATTTAACGTGTCTATTTTCAGACATTGAAAACTCCAATAAGACCAATATCGGCCGATAAAATTTAAAAAGATGCAATGTATATAGTGCCATTGAACGTTTATTCAAGGCAAAACATTGTGTGCAAAGTAGATTTATTAAAATAAATACCAATTAAGTGACGTGTATATTACCTAACTCCCGAATTATTTAGTATAGTTAAGGTGTGTAAACTAAAGATTAAGGATCGTTGATGTCATTATCTATTGCCACTATGGTAAAGGATGGAGACGACTACATGAAAACATGGCCTCTAAAAAAAGAGC
>JAQXDG010000155.1 GCA_029251505.1 Glaciecola sp.
AAGCCTCGTGCCAATGTGATGATAAACGCGACCCCTAATAACTCCCTTGCACCATCAATAAAACTAGCTGTGAGTATTTGTTCATTCATTTTGGCAATTAGGCCAACCAATAAAGTTGCGGCAAGAAATAACGCTGAAATCTCAGCCATCCACCAACCGCTAAATGACACCCCTATCACCATCGCCACAAAGACCAATAACAAAATTGTTAAGACGGTTTTTTGCTGAAAAGATAACGCTTGTCCGGTCGTGTTTAAGCGATGCAAAAAATATTCTTCGTTCGCGACTTTATCATTGGCGACCAATGACGCATTCGGGTTGTCTTTGACTTTTTTGGCGTATTTCATGACATAGACCACACACAACAACCACGCTAAGATCAAGATAATGACTCGTAAACCTAACCCTTCGGTAAAGCTAATTTGGGCGGCATTTGAGGCAATAATTGTCGCAAAAGGATTCACCGTGGAGCCCAAAGCACCGATTCCAGCACCTATCATCACCACTGCAACACCGGTGATACTGTCATAGCCCGCCGCAATCATCACTGGGATAACCAACGTATAAAATGGTAGGGTTTCCTCGGCCATCCCAAAAATAGTGCCACCTAACGCAAAAAAGCCCATCAGTGTGGGGATCATCCAGATTTCTCTACCTTTGAGCTTGTTCGTGATCTGAAAAATACCACTCTCAATGGCTTTGATTTTATTGACTACACCAAAAAATCCACCAATGATTAACACAAACAAAGCCACATCAATCGCTCTGGCCTGATTGGTTACGGGATCGTAGAACCCTTTTATGGGGGCTAACAAAATATCATTGATACCTTGGGGACTGCTTTCAACCTGATGATATGATCCCGCAACAGGAACCGACTTACCTAATAGTTCATTATTGGCCATGTCGTATTGCCCAGCAGGCACAATCCACGTTAACGCAGCAATGAATACAATGAGTAAAAACAATATTGTATAAACAGATGGGAGTGTAATTTTAAGCTTCATCATTCAAACCTAGTCTAATAACCATTTAATTAAATTAACTAACTGCTGCAATGATGTCAGATAGTGTCATATTATCCAGTCCCATTTTTGTGAGGGTCCGACCATCTTTAAAGTAATCCGCGTCATTAAAGGCATTGGTCAAATGTAATACTGAGGTAGCCATCGGGGTATCAATATTAAGTAATCTGGCAAATTCGACACAAGGCACCAGTAAATAAGGGGCATCTTCAGTAATGTAGCGGTCGGTTGATGATTGAGGTGCGCTGTTCACACTGCCATGAGTTTGCGAAGTTTTATTTAACTCATACACGCTTTTGGCGTCCATGTTGTATAACTCATTCATGGCCTGTAATTCAGTCTTTAGGGTTAAACCCATTGCTTCTCCCACCGACATGCGCTCTTGATCCAACTTAGCGCTTGCTTTTGCTGTCGCAGGCGAGCAACAATCTGTGTAGTAGTTAAATTTACCGGGGAAGTTTTCTAACAAACCAATGTTTAATGTGGTCATTAATGGGTGACCGCCAAAATTGATATTTTCTAACCCTGCAGCAATGACGTTATCGAGTGGCGTTAATGTTAATGGAAAGATAGGTTGCAACAAGGCTATCATTTTATCTGTCTTACTTGCAGGTAATGCTGCAATCGGTAAAAATGATTTCATTCCCAAAATGGCAATCTGTGCATTGCCAGTAATACGGGTGGCCCAAGGGATAGAAATCGCATCCACAAAATTGAGTTTTAGGTCGGTGTACCCTAACTCATTTTTTAATTGATTAAGCACTAACGAACCATAATTACCCGGCATTAACACGATGGTTTGATTATCGCTTAAATGGGGAAGCATTTGTGTAAATAACAGCTCTTGTGCAAAAGAAGGGACAGGTAAAATAAGAATATCAGAATAAGTAACGGCTTGTTGTATATCCGTCGTTAAACAATCAATAGGCGCAAATCCAGAGAAGTCCAATATGTCACCATGATACTCAGCTAATGACGTGATACCACCATCTTTGGCAATAGCATGGATTTGTTCATCGAACCCTTCAGCCCCATATAACGCGACTTGACAGCCCTGTTTGGTAAAATGATACGCAGCAGTCAAACCGGCGTTACCTGCGCCAAAGACGGCTACTTTTTTTGTTGATGTTGGATTGCTTGTTGTCACTATGTTTAAACCTTTGTAAGGGATTCTTGCCTTATTAACGGGTCAAACAGTAAAGCGCACACACAATATTGTCTAATGCTAGTACGCACCAAACCTATGTTTAAATGTTATATACTTGTTACTGATCTCACTTATTATTTACAACGCGTCAGCGCTATGCCGGCGTTTTTCGCTTCTTGGAAAAAGAGTTCGATGAACTGGTCAACAATTTCAGATTGGGCGCGTAAGGAAGGTAGCAAAATAAAAAATCTAAACGGGATTGAAGGTTGAAACTCTTTAATCACGATATCCGCACTGTCGCCGGCAAAATATTTTGCCGAGAACGGATCAACAATCGAAGCACCGACACCTTGTGCTACCAAATTGGCGATGGCAATAGCTAAGGATACCTCGGCCACCTCATTGCGTTTTATTTTGGCTTGATGAAATGCTTGATCGACTTGGCGCTGGGTATGATCCTTTTCGCAACTGATCATCGGATGACCATCAAGATCATCTGGCTTAATCACATCAAGAGCAATAAGGGGACTATCTTTGGGTAAAATACAGACACAATGACATTCAACTTTGATACTGGTTACCCCTTTGGTGATCTCTGGTAATAAGGCAAAACCGATATCACAAGATTGTAAGGCTGTACGCCTTAAAACTTCTTCAGAGCGATAGGTTTTTAGTGATGAACGCAAATTGGTTTTAGTTGATAGAAACTGACCTAACAATCTGGGTAAAAAATTACTCGATAACATCGGAAATGCAGCGATATGCAGGCTACCATAACTGCGACTTTTAATATTCAACGCGCTTTCAGAGAGGGATTCCAGTGCCGAATAGGCTTTGGATACTTCAATATAAAAAGCTTTGCCTTTTTCAGAGGGTAATAACCGCCCTTTGACGCGTTGAAATAACTTAAACCCAAGGTTTCTTTCTAAGCTCGCAATCAACCGGCTCACTGCTGGCTGGCTGATATGAATAAAATCAGCTGCCGCTGTCACTGTGCCTAATTCATATACGGCTTTAAATGCATTAATTTGTTGAAATTGCATAGCTAAAGAGTCCAAATTGAGCCATTAAAAATCTTATACAGCACAACGAGTTAATCGGAAGATAACGATACCAGATTTCAAGTGTATTACTAGAGAGAATGTTTTTTTAGCTTCTGTTGCTGTGATGACTTTCATAACTTTGAGAGTCGAGGAAAGTTAGACCGTTACAGATGTCCTGGAGATATTTATTGGTTTTATGTGCACGTATGCTAGCACATGCACAAATTAATGTATTTTTAGTGCATGTGTTTTAAACGTGCACTAATATCAAAGAAACAGTGACAGCTAAAGCACATCAAGCACAGGGGGAATTAAAGGGACTCGCTGTTACTTTACCAAACCAATACATATTATTAGCGACCCTATCGCTAAAGGAGGCGAAGGAAGTTCATTGCTACGCCAAGGCGCTAGAAGTAGGCTACGAAATTAGTGAATCAACAAACTCAGCAAGTTGTTTATACTCCGCCTCAAACGGCTAATGAAATTATTCAATTAATGAGTGACTTAGAAGCGTTTATCAATAATGATGAACTCAACGACTATGACGACCTCGTAAAAATGGCACTGATCCACCATCAATTTGAAAGCATTCACCCATTTTATGATGGCATTAATGCAAAAATATAAGCACGTCATTAAAACGCAATTGCCAAAGCTATATAGCCATGAGTTGATTAATAACCTGTTTATACACCCCTATACAAAAGTGGAATTTTTAGTGAACGAGCTAAATATTCATCGTAATACGGCCAGTAAATACTTGAATCAGCTAGTTGATATTGGCGTATTAACTAAACACAAACTAGGTAAAGATAATTACTACCTAAACACCGAAC
>JAQXDG010000183.1 GCA_029251505.1 Glaciecola sp.
CTAAACTAAGCTAAAGTAGAGTTAGAGATTTGTTGTTAATTATGTATATTGATTATAATTACATTTAACATATTTATATAATCATCCAGAGGATAATCTAAAATGAAACTATCAATGAAATTGAGCGCACTGACGCTAGCCTTAGCATTCTCTGCGAATGTGTTTGCCCATGGTGCGGTAACGCCACAAGCTATCGATACATCTACTATCCCACAATTAGGTGAAGAATGGGCTGATACTAATCCGTATCGTGACGTCGAAGGTGACACCAAAACGGAAATTATCCGTATTGGCGCATCTGCTTACAATCAAAACTGTGCGCGTTGTCATGGTCTAGAAGCTATCAGCGGTGGTATTGCGCCAGACCTACGTTATTTGGCGTCTGATATTGATGGTGATGAATGGTATGTCTACCGTGTGGTAAATGGTGCAGTGCGAAATGGTGCTGTATACATGCCTAAAATGACAGAGCATTTATCACAAGAAGCATTGTGGGCGGTACGTTCATTTGTCGAATCTGTTGCAGTGGCACAATAATTTGCGCGGTTTAATGTTGTCTAAGTCAAGTGCATTAGAGTTCAGCACACGTTTCTTTAGTCTGTTGAGCGTCTGTCTATTGAGCATGTGTGTTGCTAATGTCACTCATGCTCGTTCACTTGACGATATCAACGAATCTAAATACATCGTTATCGCGGTGTATGACAATTATTTACCTTTTTCTGCACGGGTTGAAGGTATACCGACAGGAATTGATGTTGATATTGCTACTCATATTGCTAAAGCAATGAATGTAGAGTTACGTTTAAAGTGGATGACCGCTGACGAGTCCACTGAGGATGATTTACGCAATAATTTGTGGAAAGGGCATTTTTTAGATAAAACCAAAGCAGATTTAATGTTGCGCGTACCCTATGACAAAGATTACACGTTAAAAAGAGATGATGTTGGTTTGCTCGTTCACGAACAAGTACATATGTTTGCACCATATCATACCGAAACATGGAAAATCGTGTTTGATCAATCGCGCTTAGCAGATGTACCGACCATGGCTTTATTTCAATATCATCCAATCGGGGTAGAAATTGATTCGATCCCGCAATTTTATTTAATGTCGGCATTTCGCGGCAGTATGGCCAAAAACACACGTCAATTTGATACTTTAGCGCTGGCTGTTAAAGGCATGCAAGCAACTAAAGTCGATGCGGTGATGGGCTTACGTTCGCAAATTACAGCTTTTCACCATACTCTCGATGCTAAACAATATCAACTCGCGAATAATTCGTTTCCTTTATTAGGCAAACAAAAGTGGGATATCGGTATGGCAGTTCAAACGGATTATCGGGCTTTAGGCTACGAAGTAGGGGATATTGTGGGTGCAATGGTTCAAGACGGAACGTTAGCAAAAATCTTTGCGGCACACCACGCCGAATATGAAGTACCGGCTTATTACACCGAGTAAGCGGTCTACCAAGTCCCTTACAATTAGCCCCATACAATTAGACAGCCCTCATCATATTCTC
>JAQXDG010000186.1 GCA_029251505.1 Glaciecola sp.
AAATGAACCTAAACCCACCAGTATTTCATTACAAAAAAAATTTTATAACCAAATTAATTTTAAACATGAAAATAGTGAAATATTGGAATTGATTGATAGTTTGGATATCAAGATTAAGCACTTTACGTTAGGTGATAAACGTTTATTCCCTAACGCTATTATTGCCTGTGATACACGATGGAATGGATTGCATATCAATGTCAGATTGAAATTCAAGATCGGTGTTGAAGCAACTTCCGAGTATCATTCACAGTGTGAATTTCATAAATACGGAGGGATCATGAGACTCGGATGGATCTTCTCCGGCGCAGATAAAAGAATGATAGAAGAAAAAATTTATTCTTCAAGAGGTCATTTCACAAGCAACGATATACAACATGTAAAGGAAATGGAATTTATGTATATCGGGAAGGGAAAGCATAAACTCATAGAACCAAAATTGGTCATTATAACCAATCCAATATTAGATAAGCCATTTTAAAAGCAATATACGATCCAAGTTTTTTAAATATGCATGGATGTATCATTTTTAAATGTAATAAATCGTTACACTTAAAAATAAATTAAGATAAAAAGAAGTCAATAAATTAACAACAACCAAACGTGGAGCAACATCATGAGTATTGTTAAAGTAAGTGCATTAGTTGTGTTAACCGCATTTTCATCCGCTGCTTTTGCTAAACCTCAATTTACTGCAGCAGATGATTCATTAGCAAGTGAGTTATGCGTAGTCGCAGCTACCGGTTCGAAGCAACAAATGAAGCTTAAAATTCAAGAGTTTAGACCTGCTACAATAAAACTTAGAAGCTACAAATTAATCGCTAATCAACTGCAATGCAATGGCGAAAATGTCGTTAACTTTGCACTAATGCATGCTAACGATGCCGTCGCTTCGCATCTAGATCGTTTTCGTATTGGGAATGTTGAAATCAGAGATATTTCAAAAACGTTTTCAGGAACAGTCCATCTAGGTGAATCAAACGTCGCGAATGCAAGTTACACGTACGACAGCAAGTAATGTTAGCGAGGAGCAACTAAAAAGCCACTGTTGATATCACCAGTGGCTTTGTTGTTTTTACTCTTTTACGACTGTTTTGGTTTTCGATCTCGCCACCAACTTGCCAACGAAGAGCCCGAAATATTCATTACCGGACCAAACACCGCAGGCGCCAGCCCCATCGTAGCAACCTTACCCATTTCCAATGCAATACCCGAGGCTAAACCTGAATTTTGCATGCCAACTTCAAAGGCTATCGTGCGCGATGAAGCCTCATCCATACCGAATAATTTAGCCCCACCGTAACCAAATAAATATCCCAGAGCATTGTGAATAATCACCACCACAATTAACACTCCCCCGATTGTTAGCAAACTATCACGCCCTGCTGCTGTAATAATGGTAATGATGATCCCAATAGATATCATTGAGATTTTGGGCATTGCCTTGTCTAATAGCGGAAAGCGACCATGTAACAGGTGATTAAAGATCAACCCTGCCACTAACGGTAAAATCACAATCTTACTAATACTTAAAAACATCGCCATCGCATCAATGGGCACAAACTCATCGGCTAACAAAGACATGTAAAAAGGCGTAATAAAGGGGGCTAATAATGTTGATACGGCCGTTAATGTCAATGATAGTGCTAAGTTCGCTCCTGAGATATAAGCCATGACATTAGACGCTAAACCACTAGGTGAACAACCTACCAATATAATCCCTGCCGCAATTTCTGGTGGTAGACCCGATGCCACCGCCAATCCAAAACCAACGATAGGCATGATCGAGAACTGACAAATTAAACCAATTAATATGCCTTTAGGCATCTTACCCACGCGCACAAAATCTTGCACACTCATTGACGTTCCCATGCCAAACATGATGATCATCAACAAAGGCACGATAAAGGATTTGAGCTCTACCCCGCCAACACTTTGAAATACGCTAGGATAATACAAAGCAGTGGCGACCGCCGTCAGGATCATAAAGGTAAATGCAAAACCGGAATATTTGGCATGCGTGTATAAATACAACACGAAACTCACAAAAAATCCAATCACTAGCGGCCCTGAGATTACCCAATAGGATAACGCAATTAATATGGCACTACCCACGCCTAACAGCAACGCGATAAACCCAAATAGTTTGTTAACATTGGAAGGTGCAGAAGGTTTAAAAGGGGTGGAAGGTGAAGATTGCTTTGATGACAAATCGGACATAACAAAACCTTAATGATTGTTTTAACTGATATTTTGCCACTATAGTACAAATACACGGATTATTTAATCACTAATCACTCGATTGTTAGGCCATCTTGTCAACTTCGCCAAGCAAATAAGATACAATAACGACAACAACAGCTCCCAGTGACCAGTAATGAAACAAAATCAGCCACATGCAAAAACCGAAATGCATCCTCGCAACCCGCACAATCAAGGTTATGACTTTACCCAGCTGGCGCAATTACATAAGCCATTACAGGCATGTTTAGCACCCAATCCAGTTGGCAAATTAACCATTGAT
>JAQXDG010000194.1 GCA_029251505.1 Glaciecola sp.
AAACCCGATATTAACCGCACCAGGTACCCCCATCAACGAGCCACCCATAACGTTTAAGAAACCTGGGATAGTGGTATGAAACTGCCAAAAACGTAAATTACCCGTATGTGGAAAGTGCGGGTTACCTAATACCATCCCCATCCCATTTTCGGTCATGTCAGAGCCCAACCCCCAGCCATTTGATCCCATTTCTTTAGGATTACGCTCAGGCATTGAAAACTGTGGATTTACAGCAAAAGGTAACGCATTATTTGTTTTGCTTAGTGCGACTTTAGGTATCCCAACCGGACGCGGTAAAAAAGATTCACCGGGAGGTGCCGCAGCAAACATCGCAGGCAAGAAATTCGCAGCACCTGGCAATAATGAGACGCCTAACGAATAAGTAAAAATATCCAACGGCTCTAATGGCTGAACCCAAGGTTGATTTGCACAAGCCGGATCGATATTCGCAACACCGGTTTGCGCTAAATATTGGTTATAACCTTGCGTGTAGCCAGATGCCATAGCTCGTGTGTTAGCCGACATACTGGCATAATTATCTTCCGCGATCTGGCGGATCCCAACTGTTAAAAATCCAAAATCATTGATTAAATGTGCTGCATCACCACTTCCCGGCACCATATCTGGGCCGTAATATTTGGCACGTTGAGAATTGTATTTGAGGATTTGATCCGCAAGGATGCAGATATTATCTTTAGCAAACGCGTAACCCACACCAAATGCCATGCTTTCGACATTATCAGCGGTGATGTGTGGTACTCCATATTCTGTCCAACGAATATCGGCATTGAGTTCGCCATCTGGATCAAAAGCAGGTAAGACAGGTGCTGGTGTAACAACTGGTATGACTGGCGGTGACGGCGGTGCCACCACTTGCACAGGATCAGAACCGCACGCACTCAGTGTTAAAATTGAAATAGTCGATAGGGCAAGTGTGACATGTTTTGAAATTTTATTATTATGCAAAATGAATACTCCTTTATTTGAGTATTTAACTTACTCGACATTGTTCGGATTTACAAATTTTTAACAAAAAAAAGACCTGTTATAAACATAACAGGTCTTTACAGTTTTTACTTTTTACAAGTAAGTATTAATCGATTATTCAACAACCGTTGTGTTGGTAATTGGTAATACTCGACCACCTGATGCGATAAATGCAGCAACCTGGGTTTGCATTTCTAATGTAACTGCAGCACTTGATTCTGGGCTCAAAGATGAACCATGCGCACCTTCATTAAACAAGACATAACCAGACATAGGCTCAGTAGACTGTGCTGATGCTGAAACCTGCATCAAACCAGCTTGCTCAACGTAAGCGTCTTGACCTGCTAGAGGCACTGCCGTGCTGATCGGTATGACTTGATCAGGTAAGTTTGTTCCACCATCCCCCACAACCGTCATCACATGAGTAGGTGTGTTCATACCCAATGTATTGACAAAGCTAATTGGATCAGCACCATCTAAAGATGTTTGCGCAGCAAAAGCAAATTGATTAAATGTCGCGTTAACTGTCGCTAATTGTGAATCAGATAGTGCGTTTAAGAATGGTTCAACCAACGCTGAAGTTTGCGCTTCAGTTGCTCCAGCAGGATAAGTACCTGCCACTAACGCAGCAAAGTCAGGACTTGCTTGCGATAACAGTAAGCTCTTAATTAGAGGACCAAAGCTAGGTGATTCAAGTAGAAATTGTGCAGTACCAGCTCCTGGAGATTCTAACGACGCAGCCGCAACGCTAAACAAACCATCTAATGCGCTTAAGTCGCCACCCATAGATGTATTTGCTACAGCTGCAAAATTACCGCCTGTAATACCACCTAAAGACACGCCCATCACTGATACGTTACTGGCATCAAGCATAGCAATACTGCCTGTTGACGTATCGATCACTGCGTTTAAGCCTAATCGCAAGCCTAATAAATCAGAGACTGATTGAGTTAAATTCGCTTTCGCTGTTGGCAGAGTTTGCAAGTTCATATAATGCGTTGCAGATACCGTGGTCGCATTGATTTCATCAGTACCGTCACCATCTAAATCATAGCCACGAGAACCATGTAATGGATGATCAATAGCGACCGTTGCAACACCCGCAAATGATAATGCAGCAGTGATGGCTAACATGTCTTCTTTTTGACGAGTGATCCCATGATATAGAATCGCGACAGGCCAGCCAGCATCTGGCATAGTCATACCAGGTTGACCCAGTGCAGCAATAACCATTGGGTCAGGGACAGTAATTTGTACATTTAATGTCATATTACCCGCATTACCACCTTTAGCTTGTGGAATGGGGCTAAAACGAGTGACATTACGATCACGATCTAATGGATCACCATTAGCATCTTGTAAATCACGTAAACCTACAGCAGCACACGTTGCGTCATTTGGACCCGCTGAATAAGTCGCTTGAGCAGCAGCTGGTAAGCCAGCAAAACCAGCCAATACAATACCGCTATCACATGCAGCAGTCATAAATTCATTGACCGGTGCAAGTGGATTATCTGCACGAGGTATTGCTAAGAAATGAGGTAATGAAATAGTAGCGCGTACATGTTTCGCTGCACAAAATGGCCCTGCTGCAGCTAAAACACCACCAGCCACTTCCGCTGCGAACTCGTTGACTTGTGGAATAGCATTGCCAAAACCACCCGCAGCTGCCGTAAGTAAGCCACCACATGTCGTCATGCCACTAAAATCAGCAGCTTGAATCGCTGGTACTAGTGCAGCAGCTTCACTTGGTAATTGTGAAATACCAAACTGTACAGCTCCAGCAACCGCTTCAGCAGAAACTAAACCAAGTGCTTCCATCGCATTAGGTGCATCAGGCGCATCGACGACCGTCATCGAAGGCAATGCCATTCCTGCAGTAGGATCGCCAGCAGCAGCGCGAGCAGCAAATTCACCAACCATGACTTTTTTGATTGTTTCTAAAACAACGGTGGTTGATTGAGTGGTGAAAGATGCTGCGTACGTAATATTGTCACGGTCTAAACCAGCTTGCGCCAGTGACACAACAATACTGTTAATTAATGTTTGTAAACCTATCTGTGCTTCCGAACCTAACGGTGCGGTAGCAGGATCTTGATTCACTAAACCCCAAGTTGTTGAACCTTGCACAGAACGACCCGTTGAGTCTTTCAGCGCATCGGTAACAACTAGAATATAACCTTGGCTAGGCTTAAGCGGCTTTAATGGCACAAACGCAATGGTATTGTTATCAGATAATGACACAACATAATCCACACCAAATGTTAGCTTATCTCCGACTTTACAACCCGCTGAAGGAACAGCAATGGCTGCACAATCAGGATCTGATTGATTCAGGCCCAATGTCGCTTCGTATAAAGATACGCCGGCAGAAACCGTCGCAGCATCTAGACTAACACCTGATGGCGTTTCAACGTTGATGACGAAAGGTTGTGATACAGACCAACCATCTAATACATTCAATGCATTTTGCGGATCCGTAAAATCAGTTGCATCAGCCACTGGAATATTGAGTGTGTAATCGAAAAAGCCATCGTCGCCTGGTAACATTAACAAATCGTTAGGGATGTTAAGATTACCCGCCGATGGATCAAACACAATGCGTGATAACGGTTTTTGCTGTGGTGTTTCGGCTTGAAGATCGCTCATAGTTTCGCCACCACAACCAACAAGGGCTAGTGCCGAAGCAACGCTGGTGCTGATTAACAATTTTTTCATTGTATCTCCCAAAGATTTATATTTGTTGTTATTTTTTATTGTAACGACAC
>JAQXDG010000197.1 GCA_029251505.1 Glaciecola sp.
CAACCCCTGTTGCCTCTAACTGCCAACTAGTATTATGGAAATTTATAACTATATAAAGCGAATGATATCGATTAAGCTAATCGATAAAATAAATCAATACATTAATCGGTCTAATTAATCGATCAGCTTAATGGTATTGCGTCCGTTTTCTTTGGCTTCGTATAGCGCTCGATCGGCACGACCGAGCAATGTCTTCACTGTATCTTGATTTTGACACTCGGTGATACCAAGTGAAATGGTAATGTCTAAATCATGGATGTTAAGTTTGGTGATATTTTTCCGGATTTGCTCAGCAATGACTGCCGCTTGATAACCGGTACATTCTGGACAAATAATGATAAATTCATCACCACCAAAACGTCCCAACACATCTGAATCTCTTACCCGTTCTGCTATACAGTCAGATAAGGCTTTAATAACCTCATCACCGATTTGGTGACCGTGTTTATCGTTAATGGTCTTAAAATGATCAATATCAATAAAGATAATCGATAGTGAATGCTCATGGCGACGAGAGCGTTCTATTTCAGTACTTAACGATTGCTTGATTGTTTCTTTATTAGCTAAATTAGTAAACGGCTCTATTTGGGTTTTGTATTCCAATTTACGAATGTAAGTTTGATCTTTGAGAGACGCTAATAGATGGATCTTTCCGTTAATTTTATAACCGGTTAAGTTAATTTGGAGCGGTATTAGCTCACCAGATTTTTTCTCTCCTAAAAATGAACCATGATTAATCTTTACTAACACGTTGTCGCCTTTAATGCTTTTATCAAACTTGGGTTTTAACACATTGACGATATAACCGGAGCGTAGGTTTTTATGATGGTCTTTCTCATTGGGATTGACTAAATCTTCAATATAGAGCTCACCAAATTCTTTGTGAGTATAACCAAATAACGTTTGCGCGACTTTATTAAAACGCACAATTTTCCCATCTTCGTTTGACACTATTATTGCGTCATTGGAGCCCCGCATAACAGCCGTTAATTCAGTGTAATAATCATTTACTTTTAAATAAATAAAAATAAAAACACAACCTACAGATACTAGTAAAGGTAAAAAGACACCTAAAATAGTCGATAAGAAATTGGATAAGCGCTTTACTGCAGCATGATTTGCTGCGTTTTGTGTATTCAAAGTATCAACAAACGCCAACTCTAAACCCGCAATTGCATCAATCGCAACATCATCATCAATCGTTTGCATGTCCTCGATTGCCAATAATTTTTCAACATCAGTGATTGTGTTTAATGTTGCGAGTTGAGCTTCATAGATGTTTAACACGGTTTCCAAATCCACCAAATAGCTTTCATACTTTATATTAGAATCTAGCCGCGCACGGATTGCTGAAAGGTATTGTTTAGCATCAAGCAAGGCTGTTTGAGCTTTAAATAGATCGGTGATTTGTTGATTGATTTGAAAGTTTTTGAGGTGATTAGTTAGACCACCAAACCCGAGTGAACCTTGGATATGAATAAGATCACTTTGTAGTTGCACAAACCCTTCGTTGTGCAACTCTATCTGATTTTCAATGTTAGTTAATTTGCTTTGTAATTCAAAATAAATAAAACATGCTGACATTGAGCACACTAGAAAAAACAAAAAAACGAATAGTGTAATACGACGATTTGGGTTCACATTACTGACTCTAATTAGACCTTTGTAGTAAATATAGACAATAATAGAGAAAAGGTTGAATTAAAAACAGGTTAATTGTCACTAAAAGTCTCTATGCAGGTGAGAAATCACTTACATAGAGATATAACATATTGATTAATCGGTTGATGTTTTACCTGAAGTTTGAAAACGGTCGATAATGATCTCCATCAGCCCGACGATTTTTCACCAATCCCATCCAAATTTTGCCGGCTTTTAACGTATCCCACATTTCTTTAAATACCGGAGAAGGCATATCAGGATGACGAATTAAATTATGCGGTTAACCAATTAAATCTTCTCTTTCATAGCCGCTGACTCGTTGAAATGAATCATTGCAGTGAGTAATTCTTCCATGCTTATCGGTCGCTGAGATGAGTCTCTCAGTATGCTCAAATCGATACTCACGTTGAGTCACTGGTTCATTCAATCGCATAATAAACACCTTAGTTTGTAATTAGTAATTGCTATAGATTGTCTGATTCATGGGTTGATGTACTACATCTTTTTACGAATCTGATAACAAATACTATCAACACTCTACAAGTATTACTTAAGGCTTAGTTTGATATTGATTGACTCCAGAATCATCTTTTACGCAAGTTAACTTATCTTGCTCAAGTAAGTAATTTAGGTGCGCTAGGCATTCTGCAACAGCAAAGAACATTTGCTGTTTACCTAATTGGCGTTGAAACATAACGGGTAATAAACTCACGACGGTTTGTGGAGAAAGACAAGCTTGCATTAAGTTATCAAGATGGATGTGATGATGATGAATAATCTCAGCTACCCTGTTAGGAATATCCCTGATCGGATTTTTATGCGATGGCAACAGTAACGTCGATTGTGGTAACTGGGCAAACTGTTCTAACGTTTGTAAGTAATAATACAAAGGATTAGATAGAGGTTGAGTACTATAAGCACCTATATTTGGTGTGATTTTGGGTAACACTTGATCCCCACCAATACACATATCAAATTCAGAGTTAAATAAGCTAATGTGCTCTGGAGAATGACCAAGTCCAAGTATTAATTGCCATGAAGATTGGTCTATCAGCAAAGTTTCACCCGGTACTAATCGAACAAAGCTCAAAGGTAGCGGAGAGACAACCTTGCCAAATCCTCCTTTCCCTTGAGTAAACTGAGTAACCTGATCAGGCGAAAAACCTGCTGCTCGATAATACCGACGATCTTGCCAATTATCCGCACCTTGATTGCCGGCGTATAATGCTCTCGCAGCATAATACTCGGTCTGTGCCATGTACAAATCGACGCGATAAGTTTGTGTCAAATAGCCAGCACAGCCAATATGATCAGGATGCATGTGCGTAACAATGACTCGCGTAATCGGCCCGTCTAATTGCCCGATAATCGATGTCCATGCCGCAATCGTCTCACTCGTTGCCATCCCACAATCAATAATTGCCCAGCCATGATTATCTCTAACTAGATAGACGTTAATATGATCTAGTGCCAAAGGTAACGGCATCCGACACCATAATACATTTTCAGTTATGTGCTTAACATGACCAACGGCTGGAGCAGTAGAATACATATCAGCCCTTACATACGCGAAGATTTAAAATTTATTAGGCACCCTTTAAAAAAAGCATCAAGTTGATTATCCGAATACAGATCACCTGTACCCGGTTGATTGACGGACAATGGCGGATACGCTCCATATCCAGATAACAGGCAATGCCATGAAGTCGCGCTAAAATGCGACGCATGACCGTTTTCTTTAAGGTGTTGTGTTAAATCACCACGCCTAAACCAGACATCAAGTAACTGTAGTAAAGGCTTGGATATATGCTCATTATTACGATTAGCACGCCAATATTCGGAGTCATCTCGAGTATTGAGCTTATAGTGAGCCACGATGTAATCACGTACCCGTTCAAAGTTTTCATTGATAATATTATTGTAATTATCTTGGCGCTTATTCGAAAAATGCCCCGCTTCGTATTCTTCAATAAAGCGTTCAACTGAGGTTTGTACCAAATGCAACGCTGTCGCTTCTAACGGTTCAATAAACCCTTGTGATAAACCTAATCCAACACAGTTTTTGTACCAGTGTTGACTCACTTGCCCTACATTCATTTGTAAATGACGAGCTTCTATATCACTATCAAGCAAACCTAAATGCGCACGAAACTCCGTTTCTGCATGATCTGCCGAGATGAAATCTTGACTGTAAACGTAACCATTCCCAGTGCGGTGGGTTAACGGAATACGCCACGCCCAGCCATTAGATAAGGCGGTCGCTTGTGTTTCTACTGGTTGATTATGATCTACCGCAGTAGGAAAGACTACTGCAGCATCATTATATAAATTATCTTTGAACGTATTAAATTTAACGCCTAAAGTTTGTTGTAACAGCACCGACCTAAATCCCGTACAATCAAAAAATAAATCTCCGGTGATCACTTCACCATTATCACAGACTAATGCCGCAATACTGTCATCGGGGTGTTGTTGTACATGTTCAATCTTTCGTTGCTTATGCTCCACACCAAGTTGTTGTGCATGCTCAGCTAAAAACAGCCCCAGTAAACCTGAATCAAAATGATACCCATACTCAACATTAAATGGAAAATTCTCCGGAGCAATTGGATGTTTATTATGCTTAGCAAGCCAACCATTAAACAGAAATTTTTCTGGTGTCGTTTCAACATCCAAACCTAAACGGCGCGTATAACAATTTACTTGAAATGGACGCTCACTAAACGTATCCAACTGTGAGATGAAGGGATGACTATAACTAGCATTTGCTGAATTAGGACTCCAACCTGCAAATTCTATATTCACTTTATATGTCGCTTTGCATCGCTCCATCCAGTCCGACTCTGGAATATTTAAATCTTCAAAAAAGCGTTTTAAACTCGGTGTTGAACCTTCCCCTACACCGATAATACCAATGTCTGGTGATTCAACGACAGTAATACTAATTGGGTGCTCACTCCAACGATGTGCCAACAGGTTTGCCGCCATCCAACCAGCTGTTCCGCCCCCTAAAATAACAATGCGTTGCGGATTCATAATTTTTTTCCTAACAAAACCATCCCCTGCTACACGTTTAAATAATGTGCTAAAAAGTCATCATGCGGTAACATTTTTACCAACGGTTGACGTTTTGCTGCAAACACTTTGTCCAAGGTGTCAGTTAACTGGGCTTCGCTCATTTGATTTGCTGCAGGATGATAATCTTTTGGCATGATCCCTTGGCCGAGCATCACTTGTAACCAAGACGCATCACGGAAAATATCATGCTGATCATTAAAGATCTCACCCACATCACTAAATACTTGGATTTTTTGTGCCAGCCGATCCGGTAACGGTAAATTTCGCATATCTTGCCAAAAATCAGAATCAGTTCGCTCATTTACATGATAATGCAAAATAATAAAATCTCGAATAGTTTCATATTCTGTCTTGGATTCAGCGTTGTATAAATCGACGGCTGATTGTTGGATCCCATGATGCGGAAACAATTTAAGTAAACGCACAATCGCTGATTGGATTAAATGAATACTGGTTGATTCTAGTGGCTCTAAAAATCCACTTGCCAAGCCAATACTGATCACGTTTTTATGCCATTGTTCTTTTGTTCGACCCGTTTTGAACGATATTTTACGTACGTCATTAATTGGATCTGACCCTAAATTATTGATCAGGCGATCATGTGCTTCTTCATCTGTCATATATTTTGATGAGAAAACAATGCCGTTACCGTTGCGATTGGTTAATGGTATCCGCCATTGCCAGCCTTTGTCATGCGCGATGCTTCGAGTATAAGGTAAGGTTTTATCAAACCGATTAGTCTGAACAGCTAGCGCACTATCAGCCGCTAGTAAGTGTGACCAATCTTCGTATTTAACACCTAATGTTTGTTGAGATAAAATCGCTCGAGAGCCAGTACAATCAATAAACAAATCACCTTGAAGTTGCTTACCACTTTTTAACTGTAAGCCCGTAATATTTCCGGAGATTGGATCTTGTTGAACATGCTCGATAATCCCTTCGGTACGAATAACACCGCCTTTTTCAGCAACTTTTCGTAAATACTTACCATATAAAGACGAATCAAAATGATAAGCATAAGGCATATCAAACATGGGGTTTTGCGTATTAATTTTATTAAATGAACCGTCTACACTGCATAGGTAATTTAAATCATATTCCCAAATCGACTTTTCTAAACCTGCTTGATAAGCACGTAACCAATAATGCTGAAAATTACAAAATCCTAGATTTGCTCCAGGTGCACCAAATGTATGTAAATAAGATTCACCTTTAACACGCCAATTTTCAAATTGAATGGCAAGCTTAATTGTCCCGTTGGTTTCACGTAAAAATTCTTTTTCATCCACACCCAAAAATTGATTAAAGACTTGAATTGGTGGGATCGTTGCTTCACCGACACCGACAATACCGATATCTTCTGATTCAATCAGCTCGATTTCAACTTGCCCCTGTAAGACTTTTTGCATCAGCGCAGCAGTCATCCAGCCGGCAGTACCACCACCAGCAATGACGACTTTTTTGATTGGTTGTTGCATGTATCAAATACCTTATATGCGTGATTTATTTTTGACTTTACCTAATCTGAAGCCAAAAATAAATAAGACAAAAAAAAGACCTCATCGCCTGAGCAATGAGGTCTTTACAGTTTACTATATCTTAATAGAAAGAGTAGTTAACGTTTAGTAAGTATGAAGGACCAAACTGACGATTAACAGTAACGATTCCGTTACCAGCACGCGTTGATTCATCTTCATCTGTTAAGTTAGTACCTTGAAGTGATACTTTAAGACCTTGTAATGCTTCCATACCAGCTGCCGAGAAGTCATAGCTGATTTGTGCATCTATCAATGTCACACCGTCACGGCTTGCTTCAGCAATCTTATTAGAACCGCCACGCTCATAGGTAGTGAACCCATCACGATCAGTTGCAGCAACACGTACTTCAAATCCATCACGCTCATAGTAAGCTGTTAACGAGTAAACGCTATCAGACTGACCAGGGATGCTTGCACCATTGTCTAGTTTCGCATCGATTAACGTAGCAGAGGCTGCTACACCAAATCCGTCAAGCTCATCCGCTAACATGTTTAATGGAATGTTTGCAGTCACTTCGATGCCTTTAACTTCGCCTTTAAGACCATCTTCGAAGAACGAGTATGCACCAAAATCAGGAGGAGTAACTAAATCACCTTGTGAGTAAGGCGTATTTAATGGACCATAAACACCATCTTGGTCGATAACACGGTCATGGAAACCAGGAATGAAGTAGTTTGCACCACCATTCGTTGGATCATTGGTGAAATCAATATATTCGTTACCATCACGAGTCCAGTTAACAAGATCTTTATAGAACACAGCAACTGAGACATAACCTTCATCATCGAAGTAATTTTCGTATGCAACATCAAAGTTATTTGCTTCTAACGGACGTAACATTGGGTTACCCGTTACTTTAGACCAAGGTGAACCATTAGCTTCAACATCTGCAAGCGTATTTGGTATTGTGATTAAATCGATGTTCTGATCAAATTTAACAAAACCAGAGGCACGCATTTGGTCAATACGAGCACGAGAGATAGTTTTAGAAGCGGCAAGACGAACAAACTGGTTATCCGCTACTTCAGCACTTAAGTTAAAGCTAGGTAGTAAGTGCGTATATTTATCACCCGCTGTAATTTTACAGCTCTGATCTACTTCACCATCGTTGTTATCATCACATACTGCGAAGTTATCACCAACAACACCGATATAACCAGAAGAAGATTGATCACTACGGACATATTGCAGACCGACGTTACCAAATACAGGCATATCACCAAGTTCAGTTTCATAATCAGCTTTAACGAAGAAAGTCGTTACTCGCTCATCAACCGTAAATGTATCACCTAAACGGTCTGGCTCAAGAAGACCTGCATCATTTAATGTATAAGTATCATCATAGTAAGGTGCAAAACCGTCATACGCAACAACCTGTCCTAATCCAGCCCAGCTCAAATCCGCAAGACCGTAGACATATTCACTCGGAATACCTGTAGAAAAAGGGTATGAAGCAGCAGTTGCAAATAAACCTTTGTTGATTTTTTCTTTAAAACGGTCGCTGATATGTAAACCAGTTACTACGTTTGTGAATAAACCACCATCAAGCTCGGCTTGAATTTGAATTTTTGCTGTAGTTAATTCTTCAGCAAAATCAGCATAGTTCATGAAACCATCTTGCGCATTCAAGAAACTGAACGGCTGTCCGTTTTCTTGTAACACGGTTGATGTAAACTGATCAGCGATATTAGCCATACCACCACCCCAAACTTGCGGGCCAGTTAATTGTAACGCATTTGCGTCAGCAAAAGCACCAAGTCCAGATTGACCAGTGAAGAATACACCATTCTCACTCATTTCGAATGAACGAGTACCTAACTCATCAGACCCTAAGGTACCTGAGCGAGCTAAACCTGCATAAGATTCTGCACGAAGATCACGCTTAGCAGATTCACTTGACGCTAAATCAACTTCTACAGACCATGTATCATCAATCGCATAGTTTACGTTTAAACCAAATGCTTGAAGTGAACCATCTTTTTGTAATGGATCGGTACGAAGTACTGGATTAACACCTACTTGGTTACCGCTTACGTTATTACCAGAACCTTGATATACCGGATTACCAGCAGCATCAACTTCTAGAGAAAACGGTTCGATGAAACCACGTAAAACACCTGAATCAGAATAACTGATGTCTAGCACGTCAAGAACGATGTCTAGTTGGTCATTTGGTTGGAATTGTAATACTGCAGAAACCGTTTCACGATCAAGTAATGTTGATTGATTATTTAAATCTAAACCAGCTGGTACAAAATCGTCACCATTATTTTGCGCATTGTAACCCCATACACCATATTTACGTTGGTTATTTGGAGATTCCGCCGTTGCATAAGCAACCGCTAGACCAACTGTATCATCCGCAAATTTTTCAACAAAAGATAACGCAAAACGCTTACCTGTGTTATCGAATTCTGGATTATCAGATTCATTACCTGCTTGCTCATAACTACCATTGATAGTTAAAGTACGTTCGGCAGATAAAGGACGAACTGTTTGTAAATCTACTGTACCACCGATGCCTTGAGTCGTTAACGACGCATCAGTCGTTTTATAAATTGTTGCACCAGTCATGATCTCAGAAGGATAAAGATCATATTCAACACCACGGTTATCACCAATACCGATCAATTCACGACCGTTTAGTGTAGTACCTGTGAAATCTTCTTTAAAACCACGAACAGAAATACCAGAAGTACGACCGCCAACACGTTCACCGGCAAGACCAGGAAGACGCGCTAATGATTCAGCGATAGATGAATCAGGTAATTTACCGATGTCTTCAGCTGAAATAGCTTCTACGATAGATTTGTTATCTTGTTTAATGGCTTGTGCACGAATTAGTGAACCACGAATACCGCTAACAGCAATAACTTCAACATCATCCGCAACTTCGTTTGTGCTTGCTTGCTGTGCTAAAGCACTACCTGAAAACATCGCAGCTGAAACAGCTAATGATATTATTGCAGGCTTAAAAATTTTATTAGTTTTCATATGTGTGTGTCCTATTGTTCTCTGTTGAGATCGTAACTTATGTTACTAGGTTGTAACAATAATGAAATTAAATGTATAAATCAACATCTTTCTTAATTGATTAAGAAAAAAATAAACATATCTATATAACAACATAAAAACATCATTTACATTTATGCCAAGCCAACACATGTCAACAATACGAGTAATCGATTTTCTGGACTATAATATTAGGCGTTAACTTATTGTCATCTTTTGTTTTTTGTCATTGATGAGCTTTCAATTTAACCGATTGTTCTAATTAGTTTTATTTGATTGCCTGTTTAAAATTCTAATCGTATATTAGCGCCTATTCACTACCATTAATTAGGAAATATTATGTTAACCAATCCAAATTTCACAGACAAAACAGGCTCATCAGTACCAAATATAACTTGGCCTGTACGGGTAGGCAATGAATGGCACACGTTAGATACAAAAGGATTATTCAGTGGCAAAAAAGTTGTCGTATTTTCATTACCAGGCGCATTTACGCCTACATGTTCGTCGACACACTTGCCACGTTATAATCAGTTAGCAAAAACATTTACCAAACATGGCGTAGATGACATTGTATGTATTTCCGTTAATGATACATTTGTAATGAACGCTTGGCTTGCCGATCAAGAAGCACAAAATATTACAGTTGTGCCCGATGGTAATGGAGAATTTACAGAAAAAATGGGTTTACTCGTCGATAAATCTGCAATTGGTTTCGGCAGGCGTAGCTGGCGCTATTCAATGCTGGTTAATGACGGGATCATTGAAAAGATGTTTATTGAGCCTGACTTACCAGGTGACCCATTTGAGGTATCTGACGCTGACACAATGTTAAGCTATTTAGATCCTGAAGCTAAAGCACCACAAGATGTAAGTATTTTCACGAAACCTAACTGTCCATTCTGCATTAAAGCTAAAGCCGAACTCAGTGCAGCTGGATATGATTATGAAGAGATTGTACTAGGAAGAGATGCATCTTTAACCTCACTCAAAGCAATCACAGGACGCGATACTGTGCCACAAATATTTATTAGTGGTGAGTTCATTGGTGATAGTGAAGCGTTAAGTGCCTATTTGTAATACACAGTAATGATAGATGTCATGCCTCATGACAT
>JAQXDG010000207.1 GCA_029251505.1 Glaciecola sp.
GCCAAAGGATCAATTACTGTCGCAATGCCGCCAAGCTTTGCTGCCAAATGGTTGGTGCCACGCATCAGTCAATTTTCCACTTTGTATCCAGATATTGATGTGCGTATTAAAGCTGTTGATTTTGATGAAGGCTTTTTAGATGAAAGCACTGATATAGCGATTTATTATGGGCGAGGGCGTTGGCAAGGTTTGCACAGTGAGCAGCTACATAAAGAATATTTGACACCGTTATGCTCGCCGATGCTATTTGCCTCAGATAAACCCTTAGAAGAATTAAGTGATTTATCCGAACATATCTTGTTGCATGATTCATCACGCGATAATTGGAAATACTGGCTTAAACAATTTGATATAAAAAAGATTAATGTCAACCAAGGTCCGATATTTTCACATTCAATGCTTGTGTTACAAGCTGCGGCGTTAGGACAAGGGATAGCGTTGGGCAATACATTGTTAGCAAAACCCGAGATTGATGCGGGTCGCTTGATTTGCCCATTTGAAGAACGGGTAGAGTCCAAAGATGGCTTTTATATAGTGAGTGAGAATAGTCATCATGAACAAGAAAAAATTACCTTGTTTCGTGACTGGTTATTAAGCCAAGTTGAAGAGGAGGAAGATTAATATGTCGAATACAGTCGCAGACCCTTTGAGTCTTCCTCCTAATTTGCTTAAACATCCTAGTATAATGCCCTCTACTGCACATTTGCTTTTTGCCCATGGGGCTGGTGCTGGATCAAAGCATCCATTTATGTTGTCCTTTGCGGAAGCATTAAATGCATTAGGCGTGCATGTTTGGTTATTTGATTTTGCTTATATGGCGCAAGCCATCGCAGAAGGCAAACGGCGTCCACCACCGCGACTACCCAAATTAGAAGTTGAGTACTTAAATGCGATTGCTTATGTGCAGGCTCAGATTGGCACAGACTCATTATGGATAGGCGGAAAATCAATGGGCGGACGCGTTGCATGTCATGCCCTAAACACTTTGACATTAGCCGAGCCAAATCCTAACTCACCTAAGCCTATTATCGGTGCGACCATTATTGGGTATCCTTTTCATCCAGTCGGTAAACCTGAATCATTACGCTTAGCAGTGTTACAATCTTCTACTTTACCTGTATTGATATGTCAGGGGGAGCGCGATACATTTGGTACACGCGAAGAAATCGCTACCTATGCATGTCCTGATAATATACAGATAATGTATTTTAATGACGGTGACCACAGTCTTAAGCCTCGTAAAGCCAGTGGATTGAGTCAAGAACAACATATCCTAGCTGCTGCAAAAGTCATCGCAGGGGTAATTAAACAATCGGATGATAGCTATGATGCTTCGATTTAATGCAACATATTGTGCAAGAATGGCGCAGGTGGCATTGGTGCTATTTGTGACAATGTTTTTTCTCAGCGCCTATGTTGCTCATGCCACGACTCTCACCGCTAAAGCAATTCACTCATTAGAATCTGCAATTTCGATGGTGCGTTGGAATAGTGTGTTTATCGTGCTGTTTGCACTCAGTATTGATCGTGAACTAAACACTCAACCCCGTTACATTCATTTAATCGGTGTTTCTATGAGTTTGGTTTTATTGGCTAGCCTTATATTTGCTGGGCCAATTGCCTTAAAATACTTATTTGGTATCGGCGCTTTTTCTTTTATCACTCCCTACAGCACAATATTTTTTATATTGGGCTATATTGGATTTATTATTGCTTTAAGCAGACGCATTGCACTTACAGCTAATCGAACAGGAAACCTCGACAATGACTAACCCCGCTTCTAGTGACTCGTTACCAATCAAAGGCGTGTTATGTTATTGCCGCAGTGGCTATGAACAAAATTTAGCGCAAGAATTAGAACAAGTCTGTGCACAAAGTGACGTATTTGGTTATGCCAAAATCATGCCCCAGACCGGTTATGTGTATTTTTCATTGTTCACACCAGCATCATTGTCTGAATTAAACGCAAAAATTCAATTTTCACAATTAATGTTCGCACGTCAATTAGTGTGGGTGTTTGAATATATTCAAGTGTTAGACCGCAGCGATCGTTTAGTACAGATCCAAACTGTATGTGCTGATTTATTACCGGCAGAATTTTTAGCAAGAACTGCGGTAGTTGAATCAGCAGACACTGAAGATGGTAAAGAGTTAGCGAAGTTTTGCCGTAAATTTAGTGTGCCGCTGCGTCAAATGTTGCGCCAGCATGATTGGCTTTACCGAAGTAAAAGTAAACAACCTATTGTTGGTATAACGCTTCATGCGTTTTTTGAACATGGTAGTGCGGTGTATTTGGGCGTGACGTTACCCAATAATCGCAGTGCTCATGAAAATGGCATTTATCGCTTAAAGTTTCCGCAAGATGCACCATCACGTTCAACTTTGAAGTTAGAAGAAGCGATTAATACCTTTTTGACTTCTGCACAGCAAGAAGACTTACTGCATGCTGATGCCACCGCAGTCGATTTAGGCGCTTGTCCTGGCGGCTGGACTTACCAATTGGTGCAACGCAAGATGCACGTCGAGGCGGTCGACAATGGTGCAATGGATGAAGCATTAATGGCCACAGGTTTAGTCACTTATGCACCTGCTGATGGATTTAAATACAAACCACAGTACGGTAAAGTCGATTGGCTGGTGTGCGACATGATAGAACAGCCTAATCGAGTAGCACAGTTAATGGCACAATGGTTAGTCGATGGTTGTGCAACAAACGCCATATTTAACTTGAAATTACCAATGAAACAACGATTTACTGCGATGCAAAATGCACAAGCTGAAATTGAAAAGCAGCTCAAAGACGCAGGAATATCGTTCACTTGGCAAGCAAAACATCTCTATCATAATCGTGATGAAGTCACCGTTTGTATCATCACCACACCTTAAAATAAGATTTACTGTCGTTTTTCCCCTTTTTTTACGATTTATTTAGCTCTAAACTAAAAAAAGGTATCAAATTACCCCCAAGATCCGATATAATCCGCTCGATTTTTTTATGAACCAATTAAATAAGTGAAACTATGTCTGATTTATCACACTACAGAAATATTGGTATTTTTGCTCACGTTGACGCGGGCAAAACGACCACTACAGAGCGAATCCTTAAACTAACCGGTAAAATCCATAAGTCGGGCGAAGTGCACGATGGCGAATCAACTACCGATTTCATGGAACAAGAAGCTGAGCGTGGAATAACCATCCAGTCTGCTGCAACAACTTGTTACTGGAAAGACCACCGCATGAATATCATCGATACTCCTGGACACGTTGACTTCACTGTTGAAGTTTACCGTTCATTGAAAGTACTTGATGGTGGTGTTGGTGTTTTCTGTGGATCTGGTGGTGTTGAACCTCAGTCAGAGACTAACTGGCGTTATGCGAACGAATCTGAAGTAGCACGTGTCATTTTCGTTAACAAACTTGACCGCATGGGTGCAGATTTTTACCGTGTAACTAAGCAAGTTAAAGACGTACTAGCAGCTCACCCACTTATCATGACGTTACCAATCGGTATCGAAGAGAATTTTGTTGGTGTTGTTGATGTGCTTGAGAAAAAAGCATACATATGGGATGACACTGGTCTTCCTGAAAACTATGAAATTACTGATGTGCCTGCTGACATGGTTGATGATGTTGAAGCCTATCATGAGCTTCTTATCGAGACTGCGTTAGAGCAAGACGATGAATTGTTGATGGCGTATATGGAAGGCGAAATGCCAACTATTGCACAAATCAAACATTGTATCCGTGAAGGTACACGTAAGATTGATTTCTTCCCAACATACTGTGGTTCGGCCTTTAAAAACAAAGGTGTACAAAACGTACTTGACGCCGTTGTTGATTATTTACCAAGCCCAACTGAAGTTGACGCACAACCATTAACGGACCCTGATACAGGTGAAGCGACGGGTGAGTTTGCGATTGTAGATGTAAATGAGCCATTACGTGCCCTTGCATTTAAAATCATGGATGACCGTTTTGGTGCCTTAACCTTCGTTCGTATATACTCTGGTGTACTTAATAAAGGTGATACTATCCTTAACTCTGCTACAGGTAAAACTGAGCGTGTTGGCCGTATGGTTGAAATGCATGCCAACGACCGTACTGAAATCTCTAGCGCACAAGCCGGTGATATCATTGCTATCGTAGGAATGAAAAACGTACAAACAGGCCACACGTTGTGTGATCCTAAGCATGAATGTACGCTTGAGCCAATGATCTTCCCTGAGCCAGTAATTTCAATTGCTGTATCGCCAAAAGATAAAGGTTCTACTGAGAAAATGGGTATCGCAATCGGTAAAATGGTTGCTGAAGATCCATCTTTCCAAGTTGAAACTGATGAAGATTCTGGTGAAACCATTCTTAAAGGAATGGGTGAGCTACACTTAGATATCAAAGTAGACATTTTGAAGCGTACTTATGGCGTTGAGCTAGAAGTAGGTCAGCCACAAGTTGCTTACCGTGAAACGATTACTTCTGAAATTGAAGATTCTTACACGCACAAGAAGCAATCTGGTGGTTCAGGTCAGTTCGGTAAAATTGATTACCGTATCCGTCCAGGCGAAGCAAACTCTGGTTTCACATTTAAATCAGTCGTAGTAGGTGGTAACGTTCCTAAGGAATTCTTCCCAGCAATCGAAAAAGGCTTTAAGTCGATGATGGACCAAGGTGTGCTTGCTGGATACCCTGTACTTGACGTTGAAGTAGAATTATACGACGGTGGTTTCCACGCAGTCGATTCATCTGCTGTTGCGTTTGAGATTGCAGCGAAAGGCGCATTCCGTCAATCGATTCCAAAAGCGAAGCCACAACTTATTGAACCAATCATGAAAGTTGATGTGTTTACGCCTGATGATCACGTTGGTGATGTTATCGGTGATTTAAACCGTCGTCGTGGTATGATCAAAGACCAAGAAGCTGGTGCAACTGGTGTTCGTGTTAAAGCTGACGTGCCATTATCTGAAATGTTCGGTTACATTGGTCAATTACGTACAATGACATCTGGTCGTGGTCAGTTCTCTATGGAATTCTCACACTATAATCAATGTCCACAAAACGTAGCTGAAGCCGTAATGGAAGAAGCCCGCGCACGTAAAGCTGCTAAATAATTAGTCGTTAAACGTCAAAATCTAAAAGCCCGCATTTGCGGGCTTTTTTTTGCTTAACATTTAGTATTATGACAAAAAGACTGAGTTATTTGGCTAAGCGTTTTAATCTTTTATAGCCGGCTTTGATTTGTTTTCCTGTTAGGTGGTTGTCGCCTGTTGCGCGATATTCATGTTGAATAAACCAAGTTGTGATCTGGTGCATTTCAGCCACAACAGATGACGTACCATGAAGAGTTAGCCAGTCTACAAATTTTTGGGGCGGGTAATGCTGAATATCAGAATCGGTTTCTGCTGATGTTTGAATATAACGACTGACACATAATTGCCGACATTGTAAATACCATTTTATATGATCAGGATGAACAGCTATGTCGGTACGACCATATATAAAATAACCAGCTAAGCATGATCCTATTAAACTTAGGCCCAATATACCGAACCACGCTGGATGCTCAATATTCAGCTGTTGCATCAGTGTTTTAATGAGATCTTGCTTATCTTCATTATCAAATGTGCGAAATGACCCATGCCACACCGCTGAACCTTGCTGTAACAACCTATGTAATTGTGCAATACCAGGTAAATGTGTGTATTTGGCTAAACTAAAACTCTCTTCTGCTAAGTATTCATCTTTGTTACTCAAGGCATGTGCTAAGCCATCACTGATGCGTTGCGGCGCAATGACTGCGGTTGGATCTAATCGTTGCCAACCTAAATCAGCGCTATACACTTCTAACCAAGCATGTGCATCATATTGATAAATCATCAAGGTTGAATCATTAACTTGCTCGCCACCTTGATAGCCGGCAACTAAGCGAGTTGGATAACCCGCGAGCCGTAACACATACCCCATGGCAGCAGCATAATGTGAACAAAATCCAGTTTGATAGGTAAATAAAAACTGATCCACCATATTTTCAGGCATCAATGGAGGTTGCAGGGTATACGTAAATTGTTCACTTAATATAAACTGATTAAAAGCAGTAATCAGTTGTTTTAAAGTGGTATTTTGCTTGGTGAGTTCCGTGACCCAATCTTGGGTACGAGGATTCTGATGTGCGATCTGATAATCTAGTTTCTGTGAGCGAGGTGGCAATTGCAAATATTGCTCAGTTTCAAGTTGCGTCAGCTCTCGCTGATGATTAACGTTGAGTATACTAATGGCGGAATAATCGGTTGTAAAGACTTGCGGCTGAGAATTGAACGCATGATTTGAGGCGGTAATAATATAAGGGTTCGGTGTATGACTATTGCCTTTAATATCAATAATAGCATCTAACGTGGGGACATATTGAGTTTGGTTTGCCATTAGCACACTCTTATATTGCGTGAGGTGAATATTGTCGTATGGCTGCGAAATAACATGCTGTTGGGGATGCGTTATTGCTAATAATGGTTGTTGGTATGCGCGCTGCAATTGCGACTGTGACCATGATTCACCATCAAATTGGTCAATAACGATAGCTCGCCAGTAGCGTTGATGAAATTTTGGAATGGGGCCTTCAGTAAAACGGACAATCATAGCAAGTTCAGCCGATTGTGCTAAATCTGCAATATGTCCGGGTTTGACGACATCGGTTAAGCCAGTTGTTTCTTGGTTTGGTGAAGGGACTTGCCAAAAGGGCGAAAAGTGAGGCAGGAGTAAATACATGATCAGTGCAATTGGAAACGCTTGTGCTAATAACTGTAATGTTTTGGTGAGTGATTGGGAGACCGAACGACTTGGAGCAAAGTGTGTAGCCAATGTGATTAATAATACTACCACCAAGCCACTATAAAATAACGTAAATAGAAATTCGTCATGGATAATTAACCCTAAAGCCGCCAAAAACAATACACTGATAAAAATGAACAATAGATCTTTTTGGGTATGTAACACCATGATTTTGAGAGCGCTTGCCATAATTAATAAATTGATCATTGCACTTAGCATCGTCATATTTCGGCTCATCACAACTAATAAAACGCCTGATATAATCCCTAATATATTAATTATTCGCGTACCGGGTATATGCTGGTACAAACCCAAATACAATAAAAAACGTATTATAACCGCAACGAATCCAATCAGTAATATCCACATGGTGACATGACTATATAAAGAACAAGTGACTAAACAAAACGCCATCGTTAACGCTAAAAAACTGTTGTTATGCGCTGCTGAGCGAGGTTTACCTGCAATCGAATCGGCGAATATACTATGTCGCCTACTAGTGAATCTATTGTCCATCACGGAAAGCTTGTCGAGTAATAGGGTAGGCGGCTAATGCAGCTAAACAGGCTTGTTTATGCGCCTCACTATGGTTTGGAACTATGGTTTGAGTTGGTAAATAAAGACCGTATATTGCATGTTTATTGTGACATTGATTAATTTGATAGGCTAGTTGACTTAAGCCTTTTTCAACATTGCTATGCATGGGCAAAGACAAATAGCCTTGTTGTGGCGATGTACCTACAAAACGTTTACGCAACATATTACCTGTTTTAGCCAAGTGTTTCCAAGCAATACTATGCATAGGATCGCCATGCTGAAAAGTGACTAATGAATCAAAATCGTCAGGTTGGTTTAACGATAACGATTTACCTTGAATGTGAGTCGAATTTTTTACCTGTGATAATTTATTCGCCGATTCTAAGGGTAAATTAGCCACAATCGGCTGCGGATATACCGTTAACGGTTGCGTGAATTGCAAATGAGTCCAACACCTAAATAGCCCTAAAGGATAATCACATTGTAAGGTCATCCTCGGTAATTGTGATACGCCGCGATTTTCTGCAAAATAACGAATATTGGCTGGGCCTTCCAGCGTATCCAGTTCAATAGATTGATAACGTTTAATTTTCCAAAAACTCACCCACAATGTACCTCGTGTTGGTCGTGCTGTTTGACTCGGTAATATGTGTAAGGGGATCGCTGCTGTGGTGCCGGCATACACCGGTTGTATATGGCCTACACTCACATATAAACGAGTAAAGTTTAAAAAACTGGCAAACATATGCACAATGAACAATGCGATTAACACAACACTAAGCATAATTAATGACTGCGATTGATAATTGGTGCCAAATACAAACAGGATTACACTGAACAGCAAAAAGACGTAGCCAAATTTGGTCGGTAGTATAAAGATGGATTGATTGTCTAATTGATAGCGAACAGCTTCCGGGATACGTCGGTTAAGCCATTTTTCTTGGCGTACGGATAGCAATTGTTGTAGATAAGCAACGCTCATAGAATCGTCGCCTAAGAGGTGTGCGCAATGATTGGGTTGACGGCATCAACCAATAATTCACTGAGCATTTGATCATCACTTAAATCTGTTAACTCAGAGCGTAATCGATGCTCAGCAACACTGGGCAATACAGCTTGCACATCTTCGGGGATCGCAAAATCACGACCTTGTAAAAACGCCCACGCACGAGTAGCCCGCAATAATGCTTTGGTTGCACGTGGTGATAACGCGTTAGGGAATTCAGGTTCATTACGGGTGTGATTCGCCAAGCGCAAAATATAACCAATGACGGCATCGGAGACATGGATATCTTGACAGGCTTTTTGTGCGGCAAACAAATCCGTGATCGTTAGCATTGGCTCAGTGGTATGGCGCGTATCATCATATTGTTCGAGTAACATGCGTTTTTCTGCTGCGACATTTGGATACCCGAGTACGATCCGCATTAAAAACCGATCTAGCTGCGATTCAGGTAAAGGGTACGTGCCAGATTGATATGAGGGATTTTGTGTCGCTATAACATAGAACGGACGGGGGAGTGTATACGTTTTACCATCAATACTCACTTGCCTTTCTTCCATCGCTTCTAACAACGCAGATTGACTTTTAGGGCTCGCACGATTGATTTCGTCAGCCAGAACAATTTGATTAAATACTGGCCCTTGGTGAAACGAAAACGATTGTGCCGATTGATCAAAGATTGATACACCCAATACATCAGCAGGCAATAAATCAGAAGTGAACTGAATCCGAGTGTCCGCCAAACCAAATACATTGGCAAGTGCGTGCGATAGCGTAGTTTTACCCATCCCTGGTAAATCCTCAATGAGTAAATGGCCGTTGGCTAACAAGCAGGTTATTGCAAGTTCTACTTGGCGTTGCTTGCCAATTAATACTTGGCTGATCGAACTTACTGCGGCGCTAAAAAGATACTGCATATGATCCACATTCTGGTTAAGTCTAGTTAAAGCATAGACAACAAGCATACGTTTTGCTTATTAATCATTAGGTTAAGTTATAACAATGTAGTAATTATCGACGGATTATTAATAAAAATGAGATGAATTATCAGTTGATTACGCTTAGTATAGGTATACTAAACACGTACAATTTATTTTAAACGTTATTTTTCAAAAGGATGTGTCGATGGCGCTTCATGAACGAGCTGGTAAACCAGCACAACAATCTGATCTGATTAATGTCGCTAAACTGATTAGTGATTATTACACCTTACAGCCCGATGTAAGCATAGCTGAACAAGCTGTTACGTTTGGTACTTCAGGCCACCGTGGTTGCGCCCATAAACATTCATTTAATGAAGCGCATATTGCAGCGATAGCACAAGCATTGGCTGAATATCGTCATGCTGAAAAGATCACTGGTCCTTGTTATGTTGGCATGGATACGCATGCGTTATCGGAAGCGGCCTTAACCACGACGATTGAAGTGTTATGTGCTAACAAAGTTAACGTTGTTATTCAGACTGATCGTGACTACACACCCACACCCGTTATTTCTCATGCCATTTTACAATATAATGCGATCCATTCTGATCAAGCAGACGGCGTAGTGATTACGCCTTCACATAACCCCCCCCAAGATGGTGGCTTTAAATACAACGCAACCCATGGTGGACCTGCGGATACGGATGCAACCAGTACCATTCAACAACGTGCGAATGAAATCATGGCTTCGGGTAACACTGCGGTTATTCGCATGCCAATTACTGCTGCTATGACCAGTGAGTACTTAAGTGAAGTTGATTTTGCCCCAGCTTACATCGATGATTTAGTTAACGTGATTGACATGCAAGCGATTGCTAATGCCAATATTAAAATTGGTGCAGATCCATTAGGTGGAGCTGGTACACGATACTGGGCGATGATAGCGCAGCAATACGGCTTAAATATTGAAGTAGTAAACACCGCGGTTGATCAACGCTTTAGTTTTATGACCTTAGACAAAGATGGGCAAATTCGCATGGATTGTTCGTCACCTTATGCAATGGCCGGTTTATTAGCGTACAAAGATAAGTTCGCATTAGCCTTTGGTAATGATGCTGATTTTGATCGTCATGGTATTGTGACGCCGCAAGGGTTAATGAATCCTAATCATTATTTAGCCGTCGCGATTGATTATGTTCTTAACTATCGACCTCAGTGGTCAGCCAATTTACAAATAGGTAAAACGTTAGTATCCAGTTCAATGATTGATCGTGTGGTGGCAAGTAACCAGCGGCAATTAGCTGAAATGCCTGTTGGCTTTAAGTGGTTTGTGCAAGGCTTGTTAAATCAATCAATCGGTTTTGCTGGTGAAGAAAGTGCAGGGGGGATCTTCTTGCGTCTTGATGGCACCCCATGGGCAACTGATAAAGACGGCTTTATCTTATGTTTGCTCGCTGCAGAAATGACGGCAGTGACGGGACAAGATCCAGCACAACGTTATCATGCATTAACCGAAAAATTTGGTACACCACATTATAAACGCATCGATGTAGCGGCGACATTAGCACAAAAACAGGTTTTATCGTCGATGACTGCGGATGCGGTGACAGCAGATAGTATTGCAGGTGAAACGATAATCAACAAACAAACTCATGCGCCAGCTAACGGTGCCGCAATAGGCGGGTTAAAGGTTTCAACTGAAAATGGCTGGTTTGCTGCGCGTCCATCAGGGACTGAAAATGTCTATAAAATTTATGCTGAGAGCTTTATTTCAGCAGAACATTTAGAGCGATTACTCGCGGATGCTCAAGCATTAGTAGAAAGTGTCATCGCATAATATAAAATCGGGATGTTTTCACCGAAATAATGCGCTTGATGAGTATGCAAATAGTGTTTAA
>JAQXDG010000213.1 GCA_029251505.1 Glaciecola sp.
GAATATGCTGAAACCTTAGCTAAGGTTTCTAAGATACTCCCTATATTGCAACAGGATGTCACTTGGACAGACACGCATTCATAACGGCATTTAATCATTGTCGACTAGTCGAAAACGAACATGATTTTCCAAGTTTATTTGAGGCATTCCCTTCCCCGCGTGATGCCGCTGTAATGATATTATTAGTCGAGCGCGATGATGGGTTGCATGTGCTGTTTACTCGTCGTGCCGAACATTTAAAACACCACGCTGGGCAAATCTCTTTTCCTGGTGGTAAGTATGAAACCTTTGATGATTCACTACAAGATACCGCTATTCGTGAAACCGAAGAAGAAATAGGGATCACTATCACATCTGACCAAGTACTTGGTTCCATTGGACAATATGCCACTATTAGCGGGTTTAATGTCACCCCCTATATCGCAATTGCCGATAGTATTCCACCATTAACCATTGATAAAAATGAGGTGGATTATGCGTTTGAAGTCCCTCTAGCGCATTGTATTGATCCACAAAATCTATTGTCACATCGTGTTACCCGTTTGAATAAAACCTTTCCGGTGTATTTTATCCCTTGGCAAGATACGTATATATGGGGCGCAACAGCCGGCATGCTCAAGCAGTTATCACACCATTTGCTAGCTTAACAATTCATTATCTTTTCTAATCCATCTCATTAACATTATTCATTAGTGGTTTACACTTAAGCGGTGCATACTGATTGCTATAATTGAAAATCTGAGTGGCTGCAAATGATTAGTGTATTTGATATGTTTAGTGTCGGTATTGGTCCATCAAGCTCTCATACCGTTGGGCCAATGCGAGCGGCATATGCATTTGCACAAACATTACAGACCTTAGATGATTTTTCTCTTATCACCCATGTTCATGTCGAATTATTTGGTTCATTAGGTCAAACCGGTAAAGGCCATGGCAGTGGTAAAGCTGTCATCTTAGGTCTATCCGGATTGGAGCCTGAGAGTATCGATGTCGCAGCGATCGACACGCTCCTTTATAACATAGCCAAAAATCAACAACTGCTGTTAGCAGGAACCCACTCCATACATTTTGCCCAACAAGGTGCGATTACTTTTCATCGCCGTAAAACCTTACCCAAACATGCCAATGCTATGACCTTACGTGCTTTTGTAAATGATACCTGCATCCATAGCGATACGTATTACTCTGTCGGTGGTGGGTTTATTGTGCATGATCAGGACTTTCAAGCAATAGCCCAACGTGCCAATGAAGCACTGACACTGGCTCATCCCTATCCATTCAGCAGTGCCAAAGAATTGCTGGCTCAATGCCATGAGCATGGGATTACTATCAGTACCTTAATGTTAAAAAATGAAATGATGTTGCGCTCCGAAGCAGATATACAAACCCAATTAGCCCATATTTGGTCGGTCATGCAAGCTTGCATTCATCGCGGTATAGAAACTGAAGGCATATTACCGGGAGGATTACAGGTCACTCGTCGTGCGCCAGGTTTATTTAGACGCTTACAGCATGAGCAAACGAGCGATCCAATGCAAGCAATGGATTGGGTCAATTTATTTGCCCTTGCCGTCAATGAAGAAAACGCCGCAGGGGGTCGTGTTGTCACCGCTCCTACTAATGGTGCTGCAGGTATTATCCCTGCGGTGTTAGCCTACTATGACAAGTATATTGCAACCGTGGATACAGATATCGCCAGTCGTTTCCTCCTGACCGCTGCGGCAATCGGTATACTGTATAAGAAGAATGCATCCATTTCTGGTGCTGAAGTTGGCTGCCAAGGTGAAGTTGGCGTGGCATGTTCGATGGCTGCTGGGGCATTAACCGCTATTTTAGGGGGCAACGTTAATGCGGTAGAAAACGCCGCTGAGATTGGTATGGAACATAATCTAGGCTTAACCTGCGATCCTATCGGTGGTCTGGTGCAAGTCCCTTGTATAGAACGTAATGCAATGGGCGCCATTAAAGCCATCAATGCCTCGCGTTTAGCCTTACGCGGTGATGGGCAACACAAAGTCTCATTAGACAACGTGATTAAGACCATGCGTGAAACGGGTAAAGATATGAAGAGTAAATACAAAGAAACCGCACGAGGCGGTTTAGCTGTCAATATTGTAGAATGCTAAGCGATGCTCAGTGATATTTACTTAACCGGTAAGGTCAGATCTTTAAACATCCGCTCAACATCGTCATTGGTTTTTTGCATCATCGCACGTTCTACCACGTCTTTGGTTAAATGTGGTGCAAAACGCTCAATGAAATCGTACATGTAACTACGCAAGAAATTTCCTTTTCTAAAGCCAATCTTGGTCGTGGAATAATCAAACAAATGACTGGCATCGATTTTCACCAAATCACTATCAAGTTCATGATTCACTGCCATTGAAGCAATAACTCCAACACCGACGCCTAATCGCACATATGTTTTAATCACATCGGCGTCAGTCGCGGTAAAGACAATTTTAGGATCTAACCCTGCTTGCCCAAAAGCTTGGTCCAATTCACTACGACCAGTAAAGCCAAAGACATAAGTCACTAATGGGTATTGTGCTATATCTTCAATGGAGATGGTGGATTTTTGTGCCAGCGGATGGTCTTTTTTAACAATTACACTGCGGTTCCAATGATAGCAAGGTAGCATGACCAAATCATTATAGAGGTGTAATGACTCCGTCGCGATAGCAAAATCCGCTTCGCCCTTGGCGGCTAAATCACTAATTTGTGAAGGCGTTCCTTGATGCATATGTAAGGACACTTCAGGGTATTTATCCATGAAACCTTTTATTACATTTGGCAACGCGTAACGAGCCTGAGTGTGTGTGGTTGCGATGTTTAGCTTTCCTTGGTCAGGTAAGTTATGCTCACGAGCAACCGCTTTTATGCTTTCAACTTTAGCCATGATCTCACGAGAAATATCGATAACTTCTTGACCCGCATCTGACACGTGTGTGAGATGCTTGCCACTGCGCCCAAATATTTGGATCCCTAACTCGTCTTCTAACATTCTAACTTGTTTGCTGATCCCCGGTTGCGAAGTGAAAAGACTCTCCGCGGTCGCCGATACATTCAAGTTATTGTTTACTACTTCAACGATATATCTGAGCTGTTGTAATTTCATTTTGATGCTAATAGTTATATTGTTATATTGTTATAAGCAAAATTTATAATGAAAGCGGATTAATTACCAGTTCTTTATAACTAATCCTACCATTGAAGCTGTT
>JAQXDG010000007.1 GCA_029251505.1 Glaciecola sp.
GGCGACTTCTGGCTCAATCATCCAAAACTCAGCTAAGTGACGTGTGGTGTTTGAGTTTTCTGCTCGGAACGTAGGCCCAAAGGTATACACCTTGGACATGGCCGTTGCGTAGGTTTCAACATTTAACTGACCGGATACGGTTAAGAAGGTTTCTTTACCAAAAAAATCTTCAGAATAATCAACTTGACCGTCATCATTCATTGGTAAGTTCATCATATCTAAGGTCGATACGCGGAACATTTCACCAGCACCTTCGGTGTCGGAACCAGTAATAATCGGCGTAGAAATCCAAAAATACCCTTGCTCATGGAAAAAACGATGCACTGCTTGGGAGAGTGTATTACGCACTCGGGTAACTGCACCCATGATATTAGTGCGTGGACGTAAGTGTGCATGTTCACGTAAATACTCGATGCTATGACGCTTAGCTGCCATTGGATAGGTATCTGGGTTTTCGACCATGCCAACGATCTCTACACTAGTCGCTTCAATTTCGACTGTTTGACCTTGGCCTTGTGACGCTTTAACCACACCGGTTACAGACAATGAACAACCAGTAGTCAATGTCGTGATCTGCGCGTAATTTTCTAATGTATTTAACGCAATGACCTGCACGGGATCAAAACAGCTACCATCGTGAAGCGCAATAAAAGATAAACCGGCTTTTGAATCACGACGGGTACGAACCCATCCTTTGATAGTCACGGTTTGCGCGATCTCGTAAGACCCTTTTAGCACGTCGACAACTGAGGCATACGCCATAGTGAACTCCATTAAATTATTGATAAGCGGGTAAAAAAGCGAATTATACCCAAATTTGTGACTTTCTCCACATTAAATGCAGGCTAATCACTCATCAAGGGCAGAATAAATTGCTTCGCAAAGTTGTTTGATATGTGCCTCGCTGCAAATGAACGGAGGCATGATGTAAACCAATTTACCAAAAGGACGGATCCATACGCCACTTTCGACAAACTTAGCTTGAATTGCCGCGACGTCCACAGGGACTTTGGTTTCAACCACACCGATGGCCCCTAAGATACGAATATCAGCGACTGCGGCAAGGTCTGCGCAAGGTGTGAGATATGTATGGATCCATGTTTCAATCGTCTCGACCTGGTGTTGCCATTCACCAGTAGCAATAATATCTAAACTCGCTGAGGCGACTGCGCAAGCGAGGGGATTAGCCATGTAAGTCGGGCCATGCATAAATACGCCAGGAGCACTTTGACAAATACCCATGGCCACGTCTTCGGTGCAAATTGTCGCAGCCATGGTCATATAACCACCAGTTAAGGCTTTTCCTAAACAAATGATGTCAGGAGAAATGCCAGCATGCTCGCAGGCAAATAATTTACCGGTACGACCAAAACCCGTGGCGATTTCATCAACGATCAATAAGATATTATATTCATCGCACAACTGGCGGGCACGTTTGAGGTACATCGGATGATACATGCGCATTCCCCCTGCACCTTGCACGATGGGTTCTAAAATCAATGCAGCCAGTTCGTTATGATGCGCAGCAATAAGATCCGCTAATGGCGTAATATCGTCTTCGTTCCACGTTTGCTCAAAACGGGTTTGCGGGGCAGGAGCAAAAATTTGTTCTGCAAGGACATTTTTGAATAACGAATGCATGCCGTTAATGGGATCACACACCGACATGGCTGCAAACGTATCACCGTGATAACCATTGCGCGGCGTAATGATTTTGTGCTTATTGGGCTGACCTTGGCAAGCAAAATACTGTAATGCCATTTTGATCGCGACTTCCACTGATACCGAGCCAGAGTCAGCTAAAAATACACGATTCAAACCATCCGGTACCATGGACAATAATTGTTTGGTCAAGCGGATTGCCGGTTCGTGGGTGATCCCACCAAACATGACATGTGAAAACGCATCAATTTGTGTTTTCGCGGCTTGATTAAGATGCGGGTGATTATAACCGTGAATAGCCGCCCACCAAGACGACATTCCATCAATTAAGACTTGAGAGTCAGCCAAGGTCAGTTCAACACCGTTTGCCCCTATTACTTCATAACAAGGTAACGGTTGCGTCGCTGACGTATAAGGATGCCATAAATGGCGCTTGTCATATTCAATATTGTTCAATTTATAATCACTTGTAAACTTGCTAAATGGCTTTTGGTTGACAAAGCCTGAATACCGCATAGACTACCGCTCTATACCCGTTAAGTAAAGAGCAAGGCACGCATGCAAACCGACACTATGACCGCAACATCAGCGCAAACTCACGTTCAATCTCCAGCTGAGCACATCTCATCCAATCCAATTAGTTTACCGAAACCGCTAACCGCGCAGATGCAGCAAGATGTGCGTCATAATTGGACATTGGCTGAAGTCAACGCTTTGTATGACATGCCATTTAATGACTTAATGTTCAAAGCTCAAACGGTTCACCGTACGCACTTTGACCCGAATTATGTGCAAGTGAGTACATTACTATCGATTAAAACGGGTGCGTGTCCTGAAGATTGTGCATATTGTCCACAATCAGCTCGCTATGATACGGGACTGGAAAAAGAACGGTTATTAGAGATTTCTAAAGTCATTGAACGCGCCAAAGAAGCACGCGCAACAGGATCAACACGTTTTTGTATGGGGGCAGCGTGGCGTAATCCACGTGAACGCGACATGCCTTATGTGGTTGATATGGTCAAAGAAGTCAAATCTTTGGGCTTAGAAACTTGTATGACGTTGGGTATGTTAACCCGTGATCAGGCTATCGCCCTAAAGCAAGCGGGTCTGGATTATTACAACCACAATTTGGATACCTCACCGGAATATTATGGTGACATTATTACCACTCGTACTTATCAAGATCGTTTAGATACGTTACAAAATGTGCGTGATTCTGGTATGCATGTCTGCTCAGGCGGGATTGTTGGTATGGGTGAAACGGGCGATGACCGTTCAGGCTTACTCATTGCGTTAGCCAATTTAGAGCGCCACCCAGAAAGTGTCCCCATTAACATGTTGGTAAAAGTTAAAGGCACGCCATTAGATAAAGTGGACGATTTAGATTATTTTGAATTTATTCGCACTATCGCGATTGCACGGATCATGATGCCGCAATCATTTGTACGTTTATCAGCAGGGCGCGAAGCGATGAACGAGCAAATGCAAGCCATGTGCTTTATGGCTGGCGCAAACTCTATATTTTACGGTTGTAAGTTACTGACCACTTCTAATCCTGAAACACATGAAGATGTCATGTTGTTCAAAAAACTCGGCATTAATTCCCATCAAACTAAAGCGTATTCGGATGAAGCACACGAAGCAGCGTTGCATGATGAAATACAACTGCAGCAAGAGCAACAAGCTGTTCCAAGTGATTTGTTTTACGATGCATCTGCAACCTAGTCATAACGAGTAAATGATGGCATTTTCCCATTTACCAACAGAGCTCACGACATTGGCACATGATTGTTTACTGCGAAAACGCGTCGTGGTCGAAGATGATTATGATGGTGTCATTAAAGTAGATGGGAAGCACTACCTGAATTTTTCCAGTAATGATTATCTCGGTCATCGCCAGAATCAGGATATTTTGCAATCTTATGTTGAAGGCTTGTCTCGATATGGCGCCGGTTCTGGTGCTTCACCGTTAGTGACGGGGCATACGCAATGTCACCAAGCGTTAGAAGACTACCTTGCAAATGCGTTAAATCGTGAGGCGGTGTTGTTGTTTTCTTCTGGTTTTGCTGCAAATCAAGCTGTAAGCCAAGCCTTGTTATCTGAAGGTGATACGGTGATCACGGATAAGCTGATGCATGCCTCTTTTATTGATGCTGCGATCCACAGTCCTGCACAATTTTTACGTTTTAAGCACAATGATATGCAGCACGCTCAAACTCAATTTAGCAAAGCCTCAGCAAATGCTTCTGGCAACACCTTATGTGTGTCTGAAGGGGTATTTAGTATGGATGGCGATAGCGCTGATGTGAGTGCATTACAGCATTTATGTGAGCAACACGATGCATGGTTAATGCTCGATGATGCGCATGCGTTTGGTGTTATCGGTGAATCAGGCTTAGGGAGTGTCGAGGCGTTTAATCTAACGCAAGATCAATGCCCCATTGTGATGGGCACTTTTGGTAAAGCGATTGGCACGGGCGGAGCGTTTATTGCTGGCTCTCAAGTCTTAATTGATTATTTGGTTAATAAAGCGAAACATTATATTTATTCAACGGCGTTTAGTGCAGCTCAAGCCAAAGCGACGTTGACCAGCATTCAGCTAATGCAACAAGGTTCAACCAGACGTCAGCTACACGATAATATTCAATATTTTAAAACACTTGCCGCAGCTCAAGGCTTACCTATTATTGCCTCTGATAGCGCCATTCAACCTTATTTGATTAATGATCCAGCCAAAGCACTCAACGCCAGCGATATGCTCAAAAGCTTAGGGTTATGGGTTAATGCTATTCGCACACCGACAGTGCCCAAAGGGCAAGACCGGTTGAGGGTGACCATTAGTGCCCTGCATCAACAACAAGATATAGAATCATTGGTTGATGGTTTAGTGATGATGCGAGCCAAACTTGGATAAATTACACATTGCCGAATGTTTTGGTGCAGCAGCCGCTCATTACGATGAACATGCGCATGTGCAACAACGGATCTTAGATTGGTCACTACGCCATATGAATAGTGCGAATGTGAGTGGCAACTTAAGCGCTAAGTTAGTTGATCTGGGCTCAGGAACGGGGAGTGCGCTACCGATGTTAGCGCCTCTTGCCGAAACCGTGGTTGCTGTCGATATCGCCCAGCCTATGTTGGATTATGCGCAAAATCGTAACAATGCTATTACTAATATTCAATACCAATGTGCTGATTTTGATGACTTAACGAAGATCTTCGCTCCGAACAGTGTGGATCGCATTTTTTCATCCATGGCGCTGCAATGGTCGAGTTCTCCTGAACAATTATTAAAGGATATTAGCCATATTTTAACCGTCGATGGACGCGCTGATCTGACTATTTTGATTGCACCTTCGTTTGCCCGTTTGCGTCAAGCATGGGCGAGTATTGGACGAGGGCATGCTGTGCATTCTTTTACTTCATTAGCTCAGTGGCAAGCTGCCGCAGCGAAAGCAGGGTTAACTTGTCATAGTAACAGCGACGTGTTTATCGATGCGTATCCGGATTTTTTGAGTATGCTGCATTCGATCAAAGATGTGGGTGCATCAACCGCGGTCGATGATCCAGATTCACCGAATACTGCAACATTGTTAACTAAGCGCCAATTGCGTGATGCACGAAGTGCTTTTTCGGCCCTCAACCAAGGGCAATTCAGCTTAGATTATCATGTTGTGCAGCTTCAACTATCTCGTTAAATTTCAATTATAGGTTTGTCCTTTCATCGATTCGTACTTTTTTTTAGGTTTATATTATGCGCAAATATTTTATTACTGGTACCGATACTGACGTTGGTAAAACTGTCGCTTCTACCGCATTGGTTAACGCATTTGTGGCACAAGGCTTTCGTACGGTAGGACACAAACCTATTTCTGCCGGATGTGAACAAACTGACTTAGGCTTACGCAATGAAGACGCCCAGCTGTTAATGGCACAAAGTAATGTTGCATTAGCGTATGAGCTAATTAACCCTTATGCATTTCGCGAGCCGATAGCCCCGCACATTGCAGCAAAGCGCAGTGCTCAAACTATCACCGAACAAGGATTATTGGCTAATTATCAGGAGTTGATGGCGTTGGACATTGATGTATTAATCAGTGAGGGAGCAGGGGGCTGGTTATTACCAATTAACTCAGAACAGGTGTTACCTGATGTTGTGCAGCAATGCGCTATGCCGATTATTATGGTCGTCGGCATGCGCTTAGGGTGTTTAAATCATGCCTTACTGACGCAACAAGCGATACTGGCTAGCGGTTGTCACATCGCGGGATGGATTGCCAATGCCCCAGAGATCCAGCCGTTTTTTAATGAAAACTTAGCGACATTACAAGCCCGCATTGATGCCCCATTGTTAGGGGTGATACCCAAAGTAGCCTCGGCAACCGAAGCGGCTAGCTACCTTGATATCAGCCTGTTAGGCTAGGAAACGACTTAAATCAGTGCCCGCTGGAATAATTGATTTACCGTTTTCATAGGTAAACAAAATTCCGTCTGGACCCGGCACTAAGGTCAATGATGGCTTGCCATTCGACTCACTTAATAACAAGGCGCTCCCTTCACGAATACCAATGACAGGCGTAGATTGATTGAGAGTGACAAATTCGCTCAAACGTTGATCACGCGTTTCCCCATGGAAGCCCTCAGGGTGGGTATCAGTATAATGAGGATTTAATTGGCAAGGGACAAAATTCAATGCGCTAAATGATTCCGGCTCAATAATCGGCATATCATTGGTTGTTCTTATCGTCGCACCGCAAATATTAGAGCCAGCACTCCAGCCAATATAGAGGGCGTGATGCTTGATGACCGCTTGCTGAACAGCATCGATAAGCTTAAGTTGTTGCAGTTGATGGAGGAGATGAAAAGTATTGCCACCTCCTACCAGAATGGCAGGCGCTTCAAGGATAGCGTTTACCGGATCAGCAAACGTATGTAAGCCAGTGATAGCGAGTTCAGGCAAGGCTGCTTGCACTTGCTTGGTATAGTCGTCGTAACTGACGGATATACCAGCATAAGGCACAAACACTGCCGAGGTTATGGCGCCAAGATGCGCAAGAATCGATGGTTTAGCATCTTGTAAGTATTCACAGTTGTTCACTCTGGATGAGCTGAGCATTAATATTTGCATAAAAAACAGTACACGTTGGTCTAAATTCTCGCTAGTATACACACACTAATCAAGTACCATCAAAGTTCAAGGAAGATTTTATGTTGCGAGTTGTATTTGTATGCCTCGGAAACATTTGCCGCTCTCCGACTGCCGAAGCTGTATTTAGGCATAAAGCGCAAGAGGCGATGTTAAAATTAGTCACTGATTCAGCAGGAACGGCAGGGTATCATATTGGCGCTCGTCCGGATAAACGTTCGATGGCGGTTGCGCAGGGGCGAGGTTACCACTTTGATGGGATCAGTTGTCGTAAAGTTGCAGATGATGATTTTATTCTCGCAGATTTAATCATTGCGATGGATAACGCCAATCTCCGTAGTTTGTTACAACGCTGTCCTGAAGAACATCAAAATAAAGTAAAATTGTTTATGGATTTTGCGGATTCTGATTTTAGCGAAGTCCCCGATCCATATTATGGCGGCATCAAAGGCTTTGAATTAGTCTTAGATTTAATCGAACAAGCCAGTGATGGGCTTGTTGAACATTGTCTTGTCCTTAGTAATAGTGAAGTTAGCTAAGGGCTGTTTAACGTTATTGGAAAATTATTGCCTGTTCCTTCTATTCAAACCGCTCCATTGTTTATTGCTATTGCCGTTATTGTCGGATTGCTAGGGATCAATGTAAGCTTGCACTCTCAATTGCTTAGCGATGCAGTTGAACAACATATTTTTATTAATCTATCGTTGCCTATGCTGATGACCGCCTTACTAGTGGGCAGTGCGCTCGCGATGAGTTCTGCGGCATTACAGGTGGTATTAAACAATCCTCTAGCCGATCCAGGTATTATCGGTATCAGCAGTGGTGCGAGTCTTTGTGCGGGTATTGTCATTATTGGTGGTGTCTTACCTTCAAGTTCATTGATATGGGGCTTACCTTTAGCCTGTTTTATTGGGGCTTTGCTCAGTAGTGGCTTGATTTACTTATTAGCAAAACGTCTCGCATTAACTCATTCAGCAGTTATTTTAGCCGGCATTGCAATTTCTACTGTGTGCGCTGCTGCGTTAGCTTGGTTATATATTTTTGGTGATGCTCAAGCGACACGTAATTTAACGTTTTGGTTGATGGGGAGTTTTCAACACGCAAGTTATCCTATTTTAGCGGTCGCTGGCGGCATAATCCTATTAGGTATTGGCGCATTAAGTTATCACCGTAGTGCTCTCAATAGCTTATATTTAGGGGAGATAAACGCCCAACTACTGGGTATTGATCCGCAGCGGTTAACCCGAGTCGTATTGGTCATCTGTGCCTTACTGGTCGGTGTGAGTGTGTCGATTGCTGGCTCTATTGCGTTTGTGGGGTTGTTAGTGCCACATATTCTTCGTCGTATTTTTGGCAGCGATAATCGGTTAATCATTCCGTTAAGTGGTTTAGTCGGGGCAGCCCTGATGCTAGTGATTGTAAACGTAAATCAATTGCTCAATGGGGTTGATTTACCCATATCATTATTAACAGCGAGTATTGGTGGGCCAATATTTGTGTGGGTCTTATTTCAAGGTCAGCAGCGATGAATATACACTTAAAAGACATATATATTGCTGAGCGTTTACATGTGTCTGAATTGTTCATTCCTGCGGGCACACTCACGCATGTTATCGGCCAAAATGGGGCTGGGAAATCGACCTTGTTGCATGTGATCGCAGGGCTATTATCCTCAGAGTCTCGCAATGCTGAGGTGACGATAACTGAGATACAACTGCGTCATATTGCAGCGCATCGATGTTGTTTAACGCAGCATAACGATAGTGTGTTTGGCTTGACGGTGGCGGAGTTATTTCGTTTTTATACCCCCTTTGCTGTCGCGCCAGCACAAATAGACGAGGTGTTGGCGGTTAATCAATATCAATCCCGTTTGATCCATGAACTTTCCGGTGGACAGCAACAACGAGTACATATCGCACGCTGTATGATGCAAGTGTGGGAAGCGATACAACAAGGCCGTGGTATATTGTTATTTGATGAGCCGTTTGATGCGTTAGATTTAGCATATCAAATTAAATGGCTGGCCTGCTTACACGACTTACAACAACAAGGTAATATCATCGTCATTGCGCATCATCAGTTAGCTTGGCTCAATGAGTGTCCCAATGATGACGTACTAATTATGCAAGATGGCCAAGTGCAAGCGCATGGCGAGATTGCAACTATCTGGCAACCTGCATGCTTGACGCAATATTTTCACATCCCTGAGCAACACATTCCCTTATATTTACATACACCATTTATGTCCTAATTATGCTAACATTTGCAACAGATTATTTGACACTTTTATTTTAAATATTTTTAGGAAATGACCCCCATGAGTAACTGGAGTATTGACAGCTGGCGCAACAAGCCGATTTTGCAGCAACCGACCTATGATAATGCCGCAGAAGTGGCAGATGTAGAGAGTAAACTAGCGAGCTATCCACCGTTAGTGTTTGCTGCTGAGACTCGTGATTTGTTATCACAACTTGCTGATGTTTCAAAAGGTGAAGGCTTTTTGTTACAAGGTGGAGATTGCGCGGAGTCGTTTTCTGAGTTTAATGCACCTAAGATCCGTGACACATTTAAAGTCATGTTACAAATGGCGATTGTATTGACCTTTGGTGGTCGCTGTCCCGTGACTAAGGTTGCACGTATGGCAGGGCAATATGCTAAGCCTCGTTCTGCAGATATGGAAACCATTAATGGAGTGTCATTACCAAGCTATCGCGGTGATATTATTAACTCATTTGAGTTTACTGAGAGTGCACGTCGACCTGATCCGCAACGCTTGTTGCAGGCTTATCATCACTCTGCGGCGACATTGAACTTACTGCGTGCTTTTTCACAAGGTGGGTTAGCGGATCTGCATCAAGTTAATCGTTGGAATATGGCATTTGTCGAAAACAATCCACTAAAAGATCGCTATCAAGATATGGCAACACGGATTGAAGATACCCTTGCGTTTATGGATGTGATTGGCATCAATAGCAAAACCAATAATACGTTACATGAAACCTCATTGTTTACGTCACATGAAGCGTTATTACTCAATTATGAACAAGCCTTAACGCGGATAGATACCTTAACGGGTCTGCCATACAACTGTTCAGCGCACATGCTATGGA
>JAQXDG010000021.1 GCA_029251505.1 Glaciecola sp.
CGAATTGCATTTTCTAAATTATCAATCACCGGTAATAAGTCGCCAGCAAAACGTTCAAGTGCAAATTTACGCGCTTTATCAATTTCAGCAGCAGCGCGACGTTTCGCGTTTTCGCCATCAGCAACAGCACGCAAAGCGCCATCTTTTTGATCTGATAATGCTTGCTTTGCAGCAGCTAATTCATTTTCTAATTCAAAAATACGCGTTTGCTCAGGACTCAGTGTTTCCACACTTGCCGAATCAATATCAATCGTTACCGATTCTTGAGTTTGCGTTTGGTTGTCATCAATTGGTGTTGCCTCAGGATTATTCTGGGCATCAGTCTGTTCGTGTTGTTCGCTCATGCGTCCTCCGCGTGTGTCACTGTCAATATTCAATACGACTAATAATGGGGATAGATAATGGAGGTTCAAGGGGAAATATTCGTTTTTTATCACATTTTTTACGAACTATGCTAATGTGGCGAAACCGTTGTTGTAGATGTTTACATTATATTATCAAGGAAGTGTTAGCTATGTTCACCGGCAGTATGCTCGCTATCATTGTTGTTGTCTTTTTAATTGTATTACTATTAGTGGCAATCGCTGGAGAAAAATTCCCCCTCACTGATACCAAACAACAGATTGTCTATAGTTTAGCACTCGGTATTCATTGCACGACATGGGCGATGTTTGGCACCATATCACAATCGTCCCATTATGGCTGGAGTCTCATCCCTACTTATTTAGGCATGATACTGGCGATGGTGTTAGGGTTTTACGGCTTAAAGAAAGTCGCTCAATTGTCCATTCAGCACAATATCGCTTCTTTAACTGATTTTATGTGTATTAGATTCAACCAATCGTTCGGTCTACCAGCACTGATCACACTAGTTTGTGTGGTGGGTGTCACACCCTACATTGCGTTGCAATTAGACTCGATCAGCTCAACGGCACAAATCCTGTTACCCTCGTCGACGTTAGTCACAGATAACGTCAATTGGTTTGTGGCATTATCAATGGCTGCATTTGCATTATTTTTTGGTACCCGCAGTAAATCTCTATCGCCAAAACATCCAGGATTGTTATTACTTGTCGCATTTACCTCTATCGTTAAATTACTCGCAATGGGGGCGATTACTTTGTGGGTCTGTTATGGATTGTTTGATGGGGTATATGATTTATTTCGTCAAGCTGTGGCGCATCCTATTGCTAACCAATCATTATCACATGATTTTGTATGGTCTAACTACAGTGTGTATGTCTTTCTTGGTGTGGTATCGATGTTTTGTTTACCGCGACAATTTCATATGACATTTGTCGAGTTACCACAATTACAAGCGTTACACACCGCCCGCTGGGTTTTACCACTATATCTGTTGTGCATGAGTATCGGTGTGTTACCTATTGCCCTAGCTGGTAACATTATTTTAGCCCCACAAGGTGTCTCTACGGATAGTTTTACTATAGCCCTACCGTTATATGCCAACCAGAGTATGCTGACAATATTAGCCTTTATTGGCGGATTAGCGGCCGCAATGGCGATGATTATTGTCTCAACGCTTGCCTTGGGCATCATGATCGGGAATAACATTGCGACACCACTCTATTTTTTAATCCGACAAAAAAAAGCCCCTCATCAACAGATCGTACAATTACATGGTTCGACTATTTTATGGCTACGTCGAGCTACTGTCGTTGCGGTATTAATAGGGGCATATTTTTATCATATTCATATCTCCCAAACGATGCCTTTAGTCAATTCAGGATTTATCGCAATAGCGCTTATTGCACAGTTATTCCCAAGCTTCGTATTGAATACGGCATTACCGCGCCCTCCAGTCCTATCTCCAATTTTAGCGATTGTCAGTGGAGCTTTAGCCTGGTTTGGATTGATCTTATTGCCTAGTATTGGCATCAATCCGTTTTCTTTACCACTGGCTAATGATGAGCAACAAGCGTTTGCTTTACTCTATTCAATACTGATTAATATTAGTTTATATATGCTGGTATATACGTTGACACAATTTCCCCCTTTACTTAACCGTCTAGGTCAGCAAAAACCAACAGATGATGCCTCACAGCAGTCAACCAATGTGACGAATTATTTTATTCGTCAATCCGAATTAGTGAGTTTATGCCAACGTTTATTACCCGGTCGAAATGTCCAATCTATTTTTGATCATATTGATGAACAACACTATGTCTCTCATGAACAAATTGACCATGCACTTGTATTAGTGGCTAACCAAGTAGGGTTCCCGACCGCTAAGTTACTATTTAATGCTATTGCTGATACGCCTGAAAACCGCAATGAGATGGGTGATTGGATTACTCAAACGCAAGTTTTAACTCAAGCTCGAGATAGCGCAGAACGGGCGAATGAACTAAAAACCAAATTTTTGGCTGCAGCTGGTCATGATTTAATGCAACCATTTAATGCAGCACAATTGTTTGCTGCAATGATAGCTGAAAAAAATCAAGATCCGCACTTAACCGATGCGACCACCGGCTTAGTTAAATCATTAGACAATGCGGAAAACTTGCTGACTATGCTCATCGATATGACTAAGTTAGAATCTGGCGTCATCACGCCCAATCATCAAAGTTTTGCCATTGATGACATTATCAGTCCGTTAGTCGCTGAATTTTCGATTATCGCCCAACAAGCCAATATCCAGCTACATTATGTCGTAAGTAAACAAGTCATCATTTCGGATAAATTATTACTCAAACGGATCATTCAAAACTTACTATCCAATGCTATTCGCTATACGAGCATTCATCATCATTCCTTGCCCAATAGTAAAAACAAAGTACTCATCGGCGTGCGCATCAAAGCCTCACAAATCCAAGTATGGGTGTGTGATACTGGTCCAGGGATCCCTAAAGATAAACAATCATTGATTTTTAATGAGTTTGCACAACTATCACCTAACACTAACCAGCTCGGCTTAGGCCTAGGATTAACCATTGTAGAAAAAATGGCTCTACTTCTCGACCACCCACTAGCACTTGATTCTGAAGTAGGTCGTGGAACACGCTTCAGTGTCACACTGCCCAGAGTAAATCAAGACTCTTTTTATCAACAGCAACGAAAGCAAAACCATGCCCAACCGATTGCTAACGCACAAGCAATCAGCCCAACACAGTTACGTGTGTTGTTAATTGAAAATGATGAACAAATTGCAAATGCGATGTTAAGCACGTTTGCTGCATGGGGTTATAGCGCTAAATGGGTCAGTAATAGCGAGCAAGCACAAGCCCTCGTGGTGTTAGAAGGCTTTGTACCTAATCTCATTATCTGTGATTATCATTTGGATTTTGGTATTACTGGGATAGCTGTTTATCAAGCGATACAGGCACATTTATCGAGTAGACATATTGCCGTATTAACCACCGCAGATAGAAGTGTCGATATTCGTGATACCGCTAGCGAGTTGGGAATGTATTACTTACCCAAACCCATAAAACCTGTCGCATTGAAACATATTTTAAAACGCCGAGGCCTTATTTAATCGCTAGCTTGAGAACTCACCACTGTCCATAAACTGTTTGTACATGACTCCCGCTTTAGTTCGATTAATTAGGTTTAATTTTTTAAGTACCGCAGAAGCATGTTGCTTTACCGTCGATTCAGATATCTGCATTTCATAAGCGATTTGTTTATTGAGCAACCCCTCCGCCATGTATTTTAACACGATCAATTGGTGCGGCGTCAGTAACGCTAAGCGCGATAAAAACGCTTGTGTTTCAGAATCTTCTTCATTAGATAAACAATCAACGCCTTCCGGCAACCAAATTTCACCTTCGAGAATTTGTGCTACCGCGGCGGTGATTAATGTCAACGGTGTGGACTTAGGAATAAAGCCACCGGCACCGAGTTGAATTGCTTTTGACATTAAAGATGCTGATTCATGCGCAGAGACAATCACAAATATCGTATTAGGGAAGGCATGATGACATTCGACTAAACCCGATAGTCCATCATTGCCTGGCATCGTTAAATCCAAAAAGACAATATCAGTCTCTGGGGCTGAGCGTAAAAAAGTAAAGGTAGACGATAAACATTCCGTTTGGTTAATGTTCGTGCCAAATATTGGAGCTAGCGCTTGAATCAATGCCGCCCTAAATAATGGATGGTCATCGGCGACTAATGCATGGTGCATGAATAAACCTCCTGTAAATTACTCATCAATACTTATGTTTCTTACTGAGTGTTTTAGGACACCTAACATAAAAAAATGCGC
>JAQXDG010000028.1 GCA_029251505.1 Glaciecola sp.
GGAGAGTTGATTAATAATGAAATCACTATAAAATAGCGTAATTAAATTAATTAAGTTCGCATTCAAATAAGAGGTATTTATGGCCCATCGTCGATTATTTTGGAACATAGTAGATAAAATAGAATCGAAAATCGCCGCTGGTGAATATGTCCCAGGCAGCCGTTTGCCTCCAGAAAGAGTGTTAGCAGAACAATTTGATGTTAGCCGCCCGACTATCCGTGAAGCGATTATTGCATTAGAAGTACGTGGTAAGGTTGAGGTCAAGACCAGTTCAGGAGTGTATTTGCTTGAACAACCTCCTGAATCGACTAATGAATCACAAGTTAGTGCGTTTGAACTCACACAAGCCCGGGCCTTAATTGAAGGTGAAGCCGCTGCATTAGCTGCTTCGAATATCTCGGATGATGAACTTGCTGCATTAGAACAAACGGTTATAGCAATGGCTAATGGTGATGATCCAGAAAAAGCCGATAAAGAGTTCCACCGCATTATTTCAACCTCTACCCGCAATCGTGCAGTTTTACTTGCCGTGGAAAACTTTTGGGGTTTACGCGAGCGCTGTACCAATATCAAAGAAGCCTATGCCAATGTCTGTAGCACTAGCGAACAACAACGCATGGAAGAACATCGCAGTATATTCAATGCCTTAAAAGAACGTAATCCAGAAGCGGCTCGAAGTGCCATGCATGCGCATTTTAATCGATTAATCAATGCCTTGTTTGATGCTAGCGAAGCAAAAGCTTTAGAAGAAATAAAGTTGAAGAATAGCCAAACTCGAGGTTTGTATTCTTTGAATCATTTGCTTGACCATTAATTGGGAAGCATCTCCAAGTAACAAAAAACCACCTTTGGGTGGTTTTTTTATGTCGGTTAAACTCGGTAATTATTAAATAAACCTTAAAAACAATCACGTATAGAAAATAACATGCTAACTATGGGTGACTGAGGTATTTAATGTATACCGGAAAAACATAAAATGTCAAACAATAAAGGTCAAATGGTTAACCAAATAGAAATTGGTTGCTTTTTAACCTTTATGACTCATATACTCGACAAACGAGCCTTGGAAGTAATGGAGCTTCTGATCTGCAATTTCGATAATACTGTCAGCTAACGATGACACAAATTCTCTATCGTGACTCACAAAAATCAACGTACCATCAAACGCCGCTAATGCTTTGTTTAATGATTCAATGGCTTCCATATCCATGTGGTTAGTCGGTTCATCCATGATCAAGACGTTGATCTCTTGCATCATCAACTTACCAAACATTAAGCGGTTCTTTTCTCCACCTGAGCACACACCGACTTTTTTATTTACTTCATCGGCAGTAAATAATAAGCGACCAAGGATACTACGAACAAATAAATCATCTTGTCCATTAGTACGCCACATTGATAACCAATCAAAAATAGTCATATCAACATTAAAATCAGCCGAGGTATCTTGTGGACAATACCCGATAGTGGCATTTTCAGACCATTTTATCCGTCCTGAATTCGCTTTAAGCTCATCAACCAGACAACGTAAGAACGTAGTTTTACCTGCACCGTTTTCGCCGATAACCGCTAATTTCGTACCGGCTTCTAGCAACATTTCGCCCCCTTTAAACAAGACGCCGTCATCAAAACCATGTTCGACGTTGGAGAGTTCAAGAGCTAGGCGGTGCAGTTTTTTGTGTTGTTTGTATTGGATAAACGGAAAACGTCGAGATGAGGCAATGACTTCATCTAATTCGATTTTTTCCATACGCTTGGCACGTGAGGTTGCTTGCTTCGCCTTAGAGGCGTTGGCAGAGAAACGGGCAACAAAGGCTTTTAGCTCACTAATCTCCGCTGATTTCTTGGCATTTTCACTTAATAACTGTTCTTGGATCAAAGATGCTGCAGCCATGTATTCTTCATAGTTACCAGGGTAAATACGTAGCTCACCGTAGTCAATATCCGCCATATGCGTACAAACTTTATTTAAGAAATGACGGTCATGCGAAATAATAATCATCGTACATTTACGTTGATTCAAGACATCGGCTAACCAATTAATGGTATAGATATCCAAGTTGTTGGTTGGTTCATCAAGTAACAAAATATCAGGATTGGCAAATAACGCTTGGACTAGCAATACGCGTAATTTTACGCCTGGCGGCAACTGTGACATTAAGCCCCAGTGACTTGATTCATCAATACCGGCTTCAATCAATAATTCACCGGCGCGACTTTCGGCTGTATAGCCATCAAGTTCAGCAAACTCAGTTTCTAAGTCAGCGACCTTCATGCCGTCTTCTTCGGTCATTTCAGGTAGCGAATAAATCCGGTCACGCTCTTGTTTGATTGCCCATAACGGCGCATCGCCCATGATAACTGCATCTAAAACTGAAAATTCTTCAAATGCGTATTGGTTTTGGCTTAACACGCCAAGACGCTCACCTGGATCTATCGATACATTACCGGCAGAAGGGGATAATTCGCCGGTTAGGATCTTCATGAAAGTTGATTTACCACATCCATTGGCACCAATTAATCCGTAGCGATTCCCGTGTCCGAATTTGGCTGATATGTTTTCAAATAATGGCTTTGCGCCAAATTGCATTGTGATGTTAGCTGTTGTAATCAAACTTTTGACCCCTAAATTTCAAGGCGCGTATTATACCTGATGTAAATCATGATTGCCCATCTTTAGCAATAACCATTTGTATAGTACTGATTTGTTACTCCATTCTTATATCTGTTGTGCTACCATCAATGGCACAAAACATTACCAAAGAGAGACATCCTTGAGTCATCCAAACGAATCCTCCGCCCATATTATCCGCTGGCTCGGGCAGTTTTTACGTCCTTATATTAATAAAGTTATCATCGCCATGATTGCGTTATTAGTAAGCGCCGCAAGTTGGTTGATTTTAGGTCAAGGTATTAAAATTGTCATTGACCAAGGCTTTGCTGCCAATGATATGTCTATGCTCAACCAAGCGTTGACTGCGGTACTCGTTATTGCTGCAGTTGGTTGTATCTCAACGTATTTCAGATTTTATTACATGTTGTGGTTAGGTGAGCGTGTTAGTGCTGATATTCGCAAAACCTTGTATGCACATATGCTTAAACTAGGCGTTGATTTTTATGCTGAAAATCGCACGGGTGAGGTGATTTCGCGTTTTACCAGTGATACCACTGTACTACAAAGTGTTATTGGGATGGGGTTGTCCATGGCGATACGTTCTATAGTGACGTTCACTGGCGCGTTAATACTCATGTTGTTTACCTCAGTACAGTTAACTTTAATGGTATTAGTAGCAGTACCACTGGTGTTATTACCCATCAAAATACTCGGTAAAAAAGTCCGTGTGTATGCCCAATCCTCCCAGGATAAAGTCGCAGATATGAGCGCGCATATCGACCAATCTGTACATGAAATCCATACCGTACAATCATATAACAGAGAAGAAACAGACCGTGACCATCTTTTTGCTAAGGTCGAAGAAGTCATGCAAGCAGCGCAATCGAGAATTCACTATCGCGCGTTGTTGGTCATTTCGATCATGGCGATGAGTATCGGCGCTATTGTGTTTGTTGCTTGGATAGGTGCCAACGATGTTATTCGAGGTAACTTGTCAGTGGGGAGTTTTACTGCATTTATTTTTTATGCCGTGATGGCGGGCGGCGCAACGGCCACAATTAGTGAAGTGATTGGTGAAATCCAAAAAGCGATCGGTGCATCGGCACGCATTAGACAGTTGTTAGATACGGCTTCAACACAAACCAAACCCACACCATCATCGTTATTAAACACCGCCGAAATCCTAACGATGGACGCGTTTCCAGTTGAGTTTAACGATGTCACCTTCACCTACCCTTCAGCCATTAATGAGCCTAATAGCCATCCAGTACTTAGCCACATCAACTTAAAAATAGCAACAGGTCAAAACGTTGCCCTCGTCGGCCCAAGTGGTGCAGGCAAATCGACCATGTTTCAACTCTTGTTAGATTTTTATCAACCCCAACACGGACATATTACACTATGGGAAGCCCCCATGGATTCATTATCAAGTAATGACATTCGTGAACAGTTTGCTTTGGTACCTCAAGATGCCGTGATTTTTGCATCTAGTGTGATGGATAACATCGCGTTTGGCCGAACGGATGCGACAATTGCAGAAGTCATTGAAGCGGCGCAACAAGCTCAAGCGCATGAATTCATTAGTCAATTACCCAAAGGGTATGACACGCAATTAGGTGAGCGAGGGATCAAGTTATCCGGTGGTCAAAAACAACGCATTGCCATTGCTCGTGCGATTTTAGCTAATCGCCCTATTCTATTACTAGATGAAGCGACCAGTGCCTTAGATGCAGCCAGTGAGCAAGCGGTTAAATTAGCATTAGATAGCCTCATGCATAACAAAACCACTATTATTATTGCTCATCGCTTATCGACGGTGATCAATGCCGATATGATTATTGTGATGGATCGTGGGCAGATTATTGCTCAAGGCACCCATGACGAGTTATTAGTTGATTGCCCTATGTACCGAGAGCTAGCAGAATTACAATTTATTGACTAGGTTTGTGATTTATACATTAACGTTAAGACGGGCATGCTCAAGCCCGTTTAATGACTAACGCAATACCACCAAGAATCGCGAATGACGCGACAACGAAAGATAACGCGATTGCTTCATTTAACAATAATAACCCGCCAAAAGAAGCAATAACGGGGACACTTAGCTGCATAGTCGCTGCTTGTGTTGAGGTAATGCGGGGTAATACGGCATACCATATCGCATAGCCCGCGCCCGATGCTAACGCCCCAGATACAATAGCTAAGATAATGCCAGTGTTATCGAGCACGACATATGGCAAGCTAAGAAGGCCTAACACAATAGCAAGAATACTGGCTCGTATAAAATTACCCGTTGTCACCAATGTAGGGTTCCCTGCTTGTTTACCTAAAATTGAATACACTCCCCACGCAATCCCAGCACAACTCATCAATCCCCCCGCTAAAAATCCGGGTGTTGTAGCGCTTGGCAAAAACATAATACCTAATCCGATGATTGCACTACACACGCCCGTAATTTGCCAAGAATTAAGTCGCTCACCACGCCATAAACTAAAACCGATCATCGTAATTTGCACACTGCCAAATAACAATAATGCCCCAGTTGCTGCGCTCAGTGATATATAAGCAAATGAAAAACACGCCGCATAGGCAAACAAGGCAATCGCACCCGACCAACTACCGAGTAGTTTCGCTGGGCCGGTTGGGGATGCGGATGCCATGTCGGATGGTGAAGATTGCAAGAAGGGTTGAATGACATACACCAATATTACCAAAAATACCGACCCGCTGATTAAACGAATAACCGTAAAAGAAGCCGGGTCGATACTTGTATCAGCCAAAGCCCAGCGACATAACACCGAGTTACCAGCAAAGGCTAGCATTGCAACTGCCGAATACATCCATGTTGTAAACATACACATTTACTCCGCTAATTTAGCTGTAAATTGGCTTTTAAAACCATTAATGGGTTAATGCACTAAACCAAAAAGCCGGAGTAGGTCACCATCAAATCGATGTGACTCACTCCGGCTTTTTTACTGGATATCACTGCATTTACCAACCGCATTGACGCGATTGATTTTGCTCGTCTAACCATACTTTCAGCGGTGCAAAATACGCTGCAATTGCTGATGCATCCATATCTGGCTTTCCTGTCATGGTTTGCATCGCTTCTTGCCATGGACGACTCAGTCCCATTTCTAGCATGTCATTTAATGCTTTACCGGCCGCTTTACTGCCAACAATCGAGCAACGATGTAATGCTTCTTTATTACCTGCAATCTCACATAATGATTCATGAAATTGAAATTGCAAAATATGCGCTAAAAAATACCGGGTATACGAGACATTCGCTGGCACATGGTATTTTGCACCTGGATCAAATGCATCCGCAGAGCGTTCAACCGGCGCCATAATACCTTGATACTTGGTTCGCAACGCCCACCACAATTCATTGTATTTATCGGCAGGAATATTGCCTTCAAGCACTTGCCAACGCCATTGATCGACCATCAAACCAAACGGAATAAACGCGATTTTATCGAGTGCTGTTTTGAGTAACATACCAATATCGTTGGATGCGTCAGGGATCTCATCAATCAACCCGACTTGTTGCAAATACATCGGCGTAATCGACAACGCGACCGTATCACCAATTGCTTCATGGAAGCCGTCATTTGCTGAGCCACGATACAACATAGGCTGTTGATTGTAAGCACGTTGGTAGTAGTTATGACCTAGTTCATGGTGAATAACGTTAAACTCTTCACCCGTTTTTTGAATACACATCTTGATGCGTAAATCATCCACATCATCTAAGTTCCATGCAGAAGCATGACATTGTACATCACGTCCTTCGGGCTGTTGAAACATGGAACGCTGCCAAAATGTCTCAGGTAACGGCTCAAAACCCAACGACGAAAAGAAGTTTTCAGCTTGTTGTACCATCTTCACTTCATCATAACCTTGATCGGCTAATGCTTGAGTGACATTAGGCACATTCATTTCTTGCTCAGGTTTGACCAAGTCATACACATTACCCCAACTTTGTGCCCACATATTACCTAATAAATGCGCTGGAATAGGTTGGTCTAATGGCACAATATCGGCGCCATAATGTTCTGATAATTTAGCACGTACATGACATTGTAGTGCTTCATAGAAGGGTTCTACTTGACCCCATAATCGATCTAGCTCAACCGGGAAATCTTCAGCCGGCATATCATATTTGGAACGCCATAATTCAGACGTATTGGCATAACCCAACTCAACAGCACCTTCGTTAGCAATGGCAACTTGTTCAACAAACAACGAGCGCATCGGGACTGACACCTCGCGCCATCCTTCCCAAAACTCTAATAACAGATCAGGATCTTGACTGGTGGCCATTTGGGCACTCATCTCGACCAATGAAAAACAAGTTTGCTCGTCACGACAATATTTCCCAGCGCCATACATTCCGGATAGTTGCGAACCAATCGCCGCTAAACGTTCGGCTTTAACCGGATCTGCAGGTGGTGCAACCTCAAGACTGAGTTTGAGTAAATCTAATTGACGGCGAATATTAGCATCAACGTCTACATCGTTAAACTTCGCAGCTTCAACCGCATACTTGGCTAACAACACAGACAATTGCTCGCTAAAATACGCATTTACTTTAGCAGTATCATAATTAATATGTGTCGCATACGCCCATGCGGCATGCGCAGCAGGTTGAGATAGTTTTTCAATGTCTGCTTCCACTTTCGCTAAAAAATCGCGCGCATCCGCGGCGCTCAAAGGGGCGTTGGATATTGATTGCGCATCATTAGGCGCTGCCACATAAGAGGAGCTAGGTGCGGGTGAGCAAGCCATACAAGCGGTCATTACCAGACTGGCAATAATGCTTTTTTGTGTTAGATTCATGGTATATTCCTGTCGTTGATTTTTATTATTATTGCGTATCGACGATTTGCTTAATAATCGCGGTAGTCGATACCCCTTCTTCAAAATGCATAATTTTGACTTCGCCACCATTTGCTAATACTTCAGCGCCACCGGCAATTTCATCAATCGTATAGTCACCACCTTTGACGAGCACATCCGGTAACACCGTCGCGATTAATTCCTGAGGCGTGTCAGCACTAAAAGGCACAACAAAATCTACCGCCGCTAATCCAGCGATCACTGCCATGCGTCGCGACACATTATTCACTGGACGACCCGGTCCTTTTAAACGCGTCACCGACGCATCATCATTGACGGCGACAATCAAACGGTCACCTAATGCTGCTGCTGCTTGTAAATAAGACACGTGACCGGCATGTAAAATATCAAAACAGCCATTTGTCATCACAATCGTTTGCCCTTGAGATTGCAACAAACGTACCGTATAACTGAGCTGTTCAGCGTTCATCACACCCACATCATCATGGGCTTTTGCATGGAGGGATAAGGCTAATTCGGTAGGTGTCACACTGGATGTACCGAGTTTACCTACGACGATACTTGCGGCATGATTGGCCATGACACACGCATCATGCAAAGGGACATTAGCGCCTATTGCACTGGCTAACACGGCGACTACCGTATCGCCAGCACCCGTCACATCGTATACTTCTTTGGCTTTAGCGGGTAAATGATAGTCAGGACCATCACTAAACAAGCTCATCCCTTCTTCAGAGCGAGTTAACAATAATGCTTCGAGATTAAGCTCATGACGCAGCGCTTGGGCGAGTTGTGCTAGATGGGCTTCACTTTCATGTTCACCACTCACCACAGCAAATTCAGACATATTTGGCGTAATTAACGTCGCCCCCTGATAAGCACTAAAATCGGTACCTTTAGGATCAATGACCACCGGCACATCATATTCTTTGGCTAGTGCAATCAATGCTTGCGGATCAGATAATGTGCCTTTAGCATAATCAGACAGCACCAACACATCCACTTGTGCAATATGCGCGGCGACAGTAGCCAATAATGGAGATTTATCGACTTTGGCAAATGACTCTTCAAAATCAAGACGTAATAGTTGCTGATTGCGACTCATCACGCGTAATTTAGTAATCGTTTCCATCCCTGCTACTGGGACTAGGTGACTCGCGACATCATGCGCTTGCAGTGCGGTCGTTAAAATAGTGGCCGCTTCATCGACATGTACACTCTCAATACCTGACTCAGCGCTGATTAAATGACCACCACATAAACCAATGAGTTGAACTTGAGCACCGAGGGCTGCGGCATTAATCGCAACGTTTGCTGCGCCGCCCGGACGATCTTCACTCTTATTGACTTTAACCACCGGCACGGGCGCTTCTGGCGATATGCGCTGGGTTGCACCACTAAAATAACGGTCTAGCATGACGTCGCCCACAATCAAAATGCGTGCGGTATTAAAATCAGGTAAGTTCATAAATACACATTAATAAAAAGATTATGGGCAAATCATAGCACTGACCGGCAAAATACTGAATACTAACGCTTAGTTTGATTACCAAAGTAGTGAAAATTTTACCATGCCACCACCGCTCGACACATCGACCCACTGGTTTGTCTATATTATTGAAAATAAATTAGGACATTGGTACACAGGGGTAACGCTGGATGTTAATCGACGTTTTGCAGAACATGCCAGTGGCAATAAAAAAGCAGCCAAGGCGCTCAAAGGGAAAGGTCCGTTAACGCTGATAAGTGTGGCGCAATGTCCGGATAAAACCTCTGCATATCAGCTTGAATATTGGATCAAGCAACAGAGTAAAACGCAAAAACGCATGTACGTTGAGGGCCAACATACAGCCCCCTTTGTCTATCAGTTAGACCAAACCTAGCGCAATCAGAGCGATACCAACACTGAGCACCCATTCAATGCATGCCAGTCCGACATTGCCTTGCATGTCGACTTCTTCTTTCCAATTCAATCCAAATAATACGACACGCTTAGCAATCCCCACCACAATCGCCAATGCCAAAGACGCCGCGACCCCACACACTAACCACCCGGTTAGATTGCTTACATAGGTTTGTGCTTCATAATTGAGTAAACTGCCTGCCGTCGACACGACTATCGCGGTCGCAATCAAATTACCCGAATGTTGAATGGCTAACGCAAAGTTATCTTTGCGCAGCATACCTTGAAAAGAATCATTTTGATTATTACGGGCAAAGCGTATTTCATACAAACGCGTGGTTAATAATAAAATCGCTAGCACAATAAAAAAGCCAGATAAAATCCCCACTATTGCGTTGGTATCGGTACCGTCAACCCAATTTATCATGCCGTAAATAATAATTGCAGAAGCTATCGCACTAGATGCATCGACAATGGCTACTGACGTGTTCCGTTCGCGAATAGCTAACTCTTTATCAACTAAATGCAACACAATTTTGTCATGAGCGATGCGGCCGACTTTGATCAAGATGATACCAATAGCACCAAACATGACTGTCCCCAAGGCGGCGACATCAAAGCCTAGCCCAATATGTCGCCCCACCACAGCAGATAACACCATGCACAATGCCAGCATACGACCAGCAACCGAGATCCCAAACGCGAAGTTGTCTTTTTCACCGAGCTCTTGAGTGACATTAATATCACTAGGAACGCCCGACAAGAACCGGATGACACCTAACAATAACAGTGCAATGGCAATATCAATGGCCAAATACGTTAAGACGTTAGGCGGCAGCTCTATCAGGTGGACTAGGGTTTCTAGCATATATCACGACTTCATTATGGAGTTTTAATGATTATGCGAGATTTTAAAGCGTATAGCTACCCCTCCTGCTGCTGCTAAACGAATTTTTAGTGTGTCGTTTGCGGTGACTGTTTTGGTTTCGATGATCATATCATAGGGATTGGTTTGCCAATCTACCTGGTCGCCATCACGATAGATCTGTGCTTCATACGTGCTGTTTTTATCTAAAAACGTTAACGGCACATTGATTTGACGTTCATCTTCATTAGTCAATGCGCCTAAATACCAATCATCACCCGAGTATTGACGATGCGCTTTTTCTTGGCGAGCAAAGACCACAAATTTACCGACCTCACCTTGTAAAGCAATGGATGTCTCCCAATCAGTAGGCACATCTTTAATAAACTGAAACGGTTTAGGTTTTGCAAGATAATTTTCTGGTAGATCTGCTGCCATTTGAATCGGGCTGTAGACTACAACATATTGTGCTAATTGCTGCGCTAATGTGCTTAATGGACGCGTATAAGGCTTATCGCCCCACTCTGGACCACCACCATGAACTCGCTCATAATCAAAATTGAAAATACCAGGAGTAAAGTCCATTGGGCCAGCGAGCATCCGAGTAAACGCAAGCAATGGCATATGCTCTGGAGGATTTGGCGGCGCCCAACCTGAGTTATATTCTTGACCCCGAGCACTTTCGCGCGAGATCCAGTTTGGGTAGGTACGACGCAATCCCGTATCTTTGACAGATTCATGAGTGTTAATCGACAACTGATATTTAGCGGCCGTCGTCACATTGTGAATAAAGTGGTTCACCACATCTTGGCTATCGGTAAACTCATAACGCATGATCCCTTGAGCATCACGGCGTTTGAGATTTTGGCCAAAAGCCACATACCCAGTCTTGATTTGTTCTACACCCATTTTATTGTATAACGCAAAACCCGCTTCCATCTGCGCTTCATAATTGCTGATCCCTCCGGATGTCTCATGATGCCCAATCAACTTGACTCCGGTTTTTTTACTGTGTTGATCTACCGCGTCCAAATCAAAATCAGGATATGCTTGCGTGAACGAAAATAATTCAGAATTAGCGATCCAATCACCATCCCATCCTGTGTTCCAACCTTCGACTAGCACACCATCAAAGCCATGCTGTGAGGCAAAATCCATATAATCCATAGTGCGCGCGGTCGTGGCGCCGTGTTTTTTACCCGAACCCCACGTGTATTTATCAATGTGCATGCCCCACCAAATACCGATGTATTTACCAGGATTGATCCAAGACGTATCCGTTAACGTGGAAGGCTCATTTAAATTCAGTGAGATAAATGAGTTAATTAAATCAACCGCTTCATCACCTATGGTAATGGTCCGCCAAGGCGTCGTAAACGAATCATTTTTTAGGACTTTAACGCCATCAGCACGAGGTGCTAAATCAGCAGTAAACACCCCTAATTGTTGTTTTTGTAAACTCATACCTGCGTAGTCAACTAGCGCAGCTTCATGCACAGCCACATGCGTGCCATCTTGGTAAGCGACTGTAAAAGGGGTATGCGCTTTATCCACTTGTTGCAAAGGGGTGGTGCGATATAAATACTCGTAGCGCTCGCGACCTTGACCAGGGATCCAGTAAGCCGTTGCAAGATGAGAATTTGCAAAATTAAACTCGGTTAATTCACGTGTAATGGCACGTTCACCACTAGCAGGCACTTCATAGCGAAAACCAATGCCATCATTAAAAGCACGAGCACGCACAAAAAACAGATTATTTGTCTCGGTTTTGTGGGTATATTTTACAACTAACTCATTGTGCTTATCGTCAATAATACGCTGCTCACCCCAAGGTTGTTCCCAAGACGTATCAACTTGGTTGCGCGAAACTTCACTAACCGTAAAATCGCGGTACATAGGCACAGCCGTTTTAAACAAAAAACCTAATTTACTTGGTTCTATTACCGCCTTATCATTAAATGACACGTGATATTGCGCGACATTATCGTTGTCGGTAAAACTCAAAACAATGGCTTTATCCGGAGATGACACCGACAATATGTGCTGTGTCAATTGGTGATCATTGGCATTAACAAACCCGCTAACGCTCAAAATAAACAACATAAAATAACGCATGATAACCCTTTTGGATGTAAGTGGAATGTTAATATAAAGTACAAATAAAAATAAATAAAGCACTTTCTTAAACGATTAAGGTATCAACTGTTGTCTCTGTTTGTTCGCCTGTGCATATTGCTTCTTCCATTGATTTATCGCAGTATAATGCGTTCACTATTGTCCATTTTTCTTCATTCACTGTCTTTTAATTATTTAGCTGAGCATTTTGTATGAATCTAGACAACGTATTATTAGCTTCTCCAGACACGAACTTCTCTGCAACGTTTACCGCAGAACTACAACAAGTCATCAATATCAGCAAATTTGCCGAAGAGATCTTAGTGCAATATCCATGGATGCTCATTGTGATTGCTGAGCGACAAACGACACAGGCTTCCTTAGATTCTATCGATGTACTTCAAGTCACTCAAACCCACTTAGGTTATGCCGAACTCGCCACGCTTTCCGAAATACAACAATTATCCTTACTTAGGGTGAGTCGTCATCTGGGCATGCTGATGTTTTTATGGCGTGATGTGCTGAACCAGCAATCAATAGAGACGTCACTTGACCTAGTTTCGCGCCTAGCAGACACATTGATCATGCAAGCTTATGACTTTGCCTATGCAGGTTTTGAGCAGCGTTATGGTACTCCAACAGACGAGCATGGACGCCAAAAGCTATATATTTTAGGCATGGGCAAGTTAGGTGGCAAAGAACTGAATTTTTCGTCTGATATTGATTTGATTTTTACATACCCACAAGTAGGGGAATTTAGCGAAAGAAGTAAACCCTTTGAATATCAACAGTTTTTTATCAAAGTGGCACAAAAACTCATTCACCTGCTCAACACGCAAACCACTGATGGACAAGTCTACCGCGTGGATATGCGCTTGCGTCCATTTGGCGAAAGTGGACCGTTAGTGTTGCCATTCTCTGCAATGGAGAATTATTATGAAAGCCAAGGGCGCAGTTGGGAACGCTTTGCAATGCTCAAATCGCGGATCATTAATCCAGTGCCAGCAGCACAAGATCCAAACAAATTAGCCCTTGCCAACATCATCAGACCATTTATTTATCGTCGCTATGTGGATTTTAGTATTATTGAGTCTTTGCGCGATTTAAAACAAAAAATAGTCCAAGAAGTCCGTCGCCGTCAACTTCATCATAATATTAAGCTTGGAGCCGGCGGGATCAGAGAGGTGGAGTTTTTAGTCCAATCTTTTCAGCTCATTTATGCCGGTCGCATTCCTGCTCTCAAAACAGCCTCCATCTTTAGTGCCTTAGCCGTTATTGAGCAAGAAGCATTATTACCACATGACGTCGTGCAATCTATTACCCATTGTTATCTTATCCTGCGCAAAGCTGAGCATACTCTGCAACAGTTTAATAATGCACAAACGCAAACGTTACCAGACACTCAGTCGGGTCAAGATACCCTTGGCGCGATTATGTATGGCTATTTTGCAGATCGTCCGGAGTTAAACACCTATTGCCCTACAGAAAAAGGGATAATGCACGGGATTGAGCAAGTACAAGGCGTGATTCATCAACATTTCAGTGTTTTTATTCAAGATGAAACGCCAGACAGTACGCAGCAAGACCAGCATGATTGGAGCCATGATATTTGGCAAGAAATCAGCCATGACCCTAGCCATTTACCTAATATTGAATTAGTCAGTCAGCAACTGCGACAAAGCGCGTCCCCTATTGCAAGTGAATTAGTTGAGCCTGTTTTGCAGCAATTGCAACAACTCGCGACAGCGTTAAATAAAGCGCAAATAGGCGACCGTGGTGAAACAATCTTAATTAAACTGGTCCCGGTATTTTTAACTGAAATCAGCCAACAACCTCAAGGGCATTTACCAGCAGTACAATCCATTAGTGCGCTGTTAATCGCGATTGCATCGCGTACTGCTTATCTAGAGTTGATCATGGAAAATCTCGGTGTGCGTCAACAGTTACTGCTGTTTTGTACCAAAAGTAGCTGGGTCATCGAGCATATTTGCGCCTATCCTGTTTTACTCGACGAACTGATCCATCCACAATATTTACAACACAGCGAACATGATATTCAAGCGTGGCGAGAGGATTTCAACTCGGAGCTACAACAAATTTTGTTACGCATTGAGCTCGATGATGATGAAGTCATTATGCACAGCATGCGCCAATTTAAACTCGCGCAGCGCTTCCGAATTGCAGCCGCGGATATCTTGGATTATTTACCTATCGCCCAAGTCAGTGACAAGTTAACGGTGCTTGCCGAGGTCCTACTTGATGCACAAATCAAACAAGCATGGCATCAAACCGCCCGTCGATTGGGAGAGCCTCAAGGTTATTCGGTTGATAATATGGGAATTGGCGTGATTGCTTATGGCAAATTAGGCGGATTTGAGCTCAGTTATACATCTGATTTAGATATTGTATTTGTCCACGATTGCCCCAGTGATGTCATGACACAAGGCGGTAAACAGTCAGTATCAGCCCAACACTTTTATATAAAATTAATCCAACGAGTGGTCAATCTAGCGGGTACAAATTCATTATTGGGTGATTTGTATGAAATAGATTTACGTTTGCGTCCTTCTGGTAATTCTGGACTTGTTATTTGTCATATTGATACCTTTGCAGAGTACCAAAAAGATGAAGCCTGGGTGTGGGAGCATCAAGCGCTATGCCGAACCCGAATGATCTTAGGTAACCAAACCTTAACAACGAAATTTAACCAAATACGACAAGCGATCATTGGACAAACACGAGATAGCGCACAACTGATTAATGACGTAGGTAAAATGCGCCAAAAAATGCGTGATCATCTGGGTGAAAAAGATAAAGGTAGTTTGGCCGATATTGAGTTTCTCACCCAATATTGGTGTCTGTTGTTTACCGCAACCCACCCTGACATTATTCATTATTCGGATAATTTACGACAATTAGCCGCATTGGGAGACGCGCAATTAATTCCTACCGAAGATGCGGAGCTATTGATTAATGCTTATCTGAGTTTGCGTCATCATCAACACCATGAGGCATTGCATCGAGCTAAACTCGACCAAGCGCCCTATTATGCGAAACTTGAGGAACAAGTACAGCGTATCTGGGATCGCACATTCGTTGATGTATAACCCTGTACACTGACACTTCGAAGCGTTATAAAGCGGTACAATACTTCGCTAACGACTCTGGTGGTTGCATCGTCACAATTAACGAGCGTTTTTCAGGACATAGCAGCACATTAATCGGCTCTGCAAAATTATGTTTTATGGAGCCGCGTAGAATTTTTAGTGTACCGGCGATAGTATCATTGATTTGAAACCCACTTTTGACAACAAAATCTTGAGGTAAATCCCACATCACAACCAATCCCTCATTTTTTGCATAGTCATTAATCACTTTACTCAGATGAGCATCGGTGCCAAAACTGCGATTTTGCCGCATTCCTTCAGGATCCCTTTGGGCGTTGTCTACACTAGAAGGGATCATGTTGAGACGCTGTGAAATAGACTCTAAAGGAACGGCTAAGTCAATAACATACTCACCATTGTCATTCATATGAGCAGCGCCAACATCATTACGGAATCGACGATAAAAATCCGATAAACTTTTTTCGATATTAGTCGCGGTTTTGGGTTTCGGATTATCTTTATTGACTTTTATTAAGGTAAAAGCCAGCACGACAATGACGACGATTAAGCCAACATAAATTAGCCAAAACTTAACTTGTGAGGTTTTTTTTCCCATAACGTGTTTCCCTTTACTACTGCAACAATGTAATGACGTTACCCTCATCTATTGGTAAAGACTAGGCTCTCCTTGCGGACGAGTTTTAAACCGTTTGTGCATCCATAAATAACTTTCAGGCTGCTCTAATACCATTTTTTCAATGCGTTGGTTTAAGTCTGTTAACGCCGCCTCATCTTCTTTATCGGCAAAATCTGGCATAGGAGGATAAAATTTTAATTTATACCCTCGCGGGGTCACTTGAGTACTCATCATTAAAGGGATACAAGCTGCACGACGAGCAAACATTAATGTTGCCGATATCGTTGCAGCTTTCTGTACCGCAAAAAACGGCACAAATACCGCACCTTTTGGACCATAGTCTTGGTCAGGTAAATACGCACAGACTTTCCCTTCGTCCAACGCCGTTAAGAGGGCGCGAGAACTGCGCTTATCAATCAAATATTCATTTGAACGTACCCGTCCTTTGAACTGCACATAATCCATTAATGGATTATTATGAGGGCGATAAAATGCCACGCTTTTATGAAATAACCCTAACATTCTACAACCAGTTTCAATATTCACATTGTGGATCGCTAATGCTAACACGCCCTTATGTTGGGCTTGAATGCTTTGGATATGTTCCATTCCTTCCACTTCAATAATTCGGCGTAAACGCCAATCTGGCCACCACCACCCTATCGCAGTTTCAAATAAGCCCATACCCGCCGTGACTAAATGCTTATCTAATAACTGACGTTGCTCTGCTGCTGGCATATCAGGAAAACACAACGCAAGATTTTGCTGAGCAATGAAAACACGTTTTTTTGCTAATTTTTTGAGTAACCATGCATTGCCATGCGCTAATTTGCGAAGTACCGGTAAGGGTAACAATGTGATGGTAAATAGTAGCCCTAACCCAAACCAAATTAACCAGTATTTAGGATGAAAAAAACGCAATGAAAAGCGCGGCTGGTGAATAGAATGAGCCATAGATGAGAGCGTTCCCTTAATAAAAATTATCACTATTGTACCGCAAGTGCGTTAATTTGTGTTATACAATATAAAAAGCAACTTGATGATATATAGATAATTTTGAAAAATCTTCCAGCCAATCCCTATAAACAAATCCTAGATGCGTGCGCTAACGGGATTGCCAATGTGGATACCAAGGGCACGATTACCTATGCCAATGCAATGCTCTATGAATTATTTGGGTATCGTTCCCCCCACCTAATCGGTCAACCGCTGAGCATTTTATTTCCAGATAACGTTCACTCTATTCATCACGATTTTGTAACACTGTTTATTGCTTCGGGTAATCGCCGAGCGATGGGTGATGGGCATGTATTTTCAGGTAAACATACCAATGGTGAACTCATTGACGTCACCATTTCATTAGAAAAAATACAATATGACGATTACACCTCAGTCATTGCGACAATTATGGAAGCCTCAAGGCAGAAAGCCACCGAATTATCGAATGACTTGCTCGCTCTAGTCACCGAGATGTCTGATAGCTCAATTATGATTACTAATGACCAGAGTCATATTGTTTGGGTAAACCAGGCCGCAAGCGAACTTTCCGGTTACACCAGCCAGCAACTGCATGGTAAACATCCGTTATTTAGGGTTAATACTAATAGCAATATGTCGGAAATTAAACGCTTAAGCAGTGCCTTGAGTAATGCTGAAACATATCAAGGGGAACTGCTTCTATCCAAAGCAAACGGGCGTCATTATTGGATAAAATTACAAGCTAAACCCATCAAGCTTGACAATGGTAAGAACGGTTTTATTTTTATCGAAAGTGATATCTCCTCTCTTAAAAGTGTTGAAAACAAACTTCGCGCCAAAAATAATTTACAACGCGCTATATTAGATAGTGCCCAACAAATTATCATTTCTACCGATATTAACGGTAACGTTGCCACATTTAATAACTATGCAGCCGAACAATTAGGCTGGCAAGGCTTTGAGGTCATTGGCCATAGTACGATGGATACGTTTATAGAATTACCTGAGTATGTGCGATTTGCAGAGCATATCAGTCAAATTCTAGGGCAAGATATTCCGCATGATTATCACTCATTTCATTTAGCAACCACACAATTTCAACGTGTTGAATATGATTTTAT
>JAQXDG010000036.1 GCA_029251505.1 Glaciecola sp.
ATAAAATATTTTATTGAGATTATTTACTATTGAGGACAAACAAACTAATATTTGATCTATGAGCCACAAAATAGTATTTTACGGCATCTGCTAAGATAAATTGCATAAAAATTCTAATATCTGCTGGTTGCCGAACACGACATTGACGTCACTTGTTAACACCCTACATAGCATTATATATAAGTTCATGGTTTAAATGGAAAGAGCCAACGTTTAGTCTTTGTGTCTAACAATACTGAACAAACATTGAACGCTTCTCATGACAGTAAGAAGCTTTTATAACAAATATTTACCAAGACTGATGTTGCGTCATCGTCATGGTTTTTGTCGTTTTAATTTTTTTATCGGCCAATGCCTGCATTGCTAATGCATGGCTCAATTGAGCAAATAAAAATGGAGAGATTCATATGAGTTTATATCACCCAAACGATTCCAAAGATAACTGTGGTTTTGGATTGATTGCACACACCCAAGGTGAGGCGAGTCATCGCTTGGTCACTACGGCGATTGAAGGTCTTGACCGTATGCAGCATCGCGGTGGTATCGCGGCTGATGGTAAAACGGGTGACGGTTGTGGTTTGCTCATTGCCAAGCCTGATTCATTTTTCCGCACGGTTGCAGAACAAGCCGGATGGCGTTTAGGTACTAACTATGCAGTTGGTATGGTTTTCTTATCTCAAGATCCGGTATTAGCGCAACAAGCGCGTGAAATCTTGAATGAGGAATTAACAAAAGAAACGTTAACTGTGGCTGGCTGGCGCGAAGTCCCTGTCGATAAATCAGTATTAGGTGAACTCGCCCTATCAGGTGTTCCACAAATTGAACAAGTGTTTGTCAATGCACCTAATGGTTGGCCAACATCAGATGTAGAGCGTCGTTTGTATATGGTGCGTCGTCGCGCTGAAAAACGCTTAATCGACGATCCTGACTTCTATGTAGCCTGCTTATCTGGCTTAGTGACGATCTACAAAGGCTTAGTCATGCCTAAAGATTTGCCTACTTTTTATAAAGATCTGGCAGATGATCGCCTTGAATCTAGTATTTGTGTATTCCACCAACGTTTTTCAACCAACACGTTACCGCGTTGGCCACTGGCGCAACCTTTCCGTTATTTAGCGCACAATGGTGAAATCAATACCATCAAAGGCAACCGAGATTGGGCTAAAGCACGTATGTCCAAATTTGCTACGCCATTAATCCCCGATTTAAAAGATGCTGCTCCGTTTGTCAATACAACCGGTTCTGACTCGTCCTCATTGGATAACATGCTTGAGCTGTTTTTAGCTGGCGGTATGGACTTGTTCCGTGCCATGCGTCTACTTGTGCCACCTGCATATCAAAACAACGAAACAATGGATGATGAGCTTCGTGCATTCTATGAGTTTAACTCTATGCATATGGAGCCGTGGGATGGTCCTGCAGGGATTGTACTGACCAATGGTCGTCACGTTGCTTGTAACCTTGACCGTAACGGTTTACGTCCAGCACGTTACGTTATAACTAATGATGGACTGATCACGCTTGCTTCAGAAATCGGCATTTGGGATTACGAACAAAGCGATGTCATCGAAAAAGGCCGTGTGGGTCCAGGTGAAATGTTAGCTGTCGATACCCAAGAAGGTAAAATCTGGCGTTCAACTGAAATTGATGACGTATTAAAAACCCAACATCCTTACAAAGAATGGTTGTCTGAGCACATCCGTCATCTTAAACCAATCGAAGAATGCGATGCCGTATTAATTGGTAAACGTGCTATTGATGATGAGCAAATGGCTGTTTTTCATAAATTGTTTAACTACTCGTATGAAGAAATTCAACAAGTCGTTAAAGTGTTAGCCAAAGATGGACAAGAAGCAGTGGGCTCTATGGGTGATGATACCCCTATGGCAGTTATGTCTTCACGTGTGCGTACTTTGTATGACTATTTCCGTCAACAATTTGCCCAAGTCACCAATCCGCCTATCGATCCATTACGTGAAAACCACGTGATGTCATTAGCAACCTGCATAGGTCGCGAACAAAACGTCTTTAATGAAACCGGTGGTCATGCTGACCGGGTTATCTTTAAGTCGCCTATACTAATGTACACGGATTTAAAACAATTACGCGAGCTTGATCAAGAGCATTATTATTCAGAAAAAGTATCACTGAATTACTTACCAGAAGAAGGCTTGCAAGCCGCTATTGTAAGAGTGTGTGATGAAGTTGTGGCCTTGGTACGAGAAAAACGCGCTGCGTTTGTCATTCTATCGGACCGTAACATTGAACCATCACATCTACCTATCCCTGCGGCAATGGCCGTGGGTGCGGTACAAAAACGCCTAGTTGATGAGCAACTTCGTTGTGATGCCAACATCGTGGTTGAAACGGCTTCAGCTCGTGATTCACATCATTTTGCCGTCTTAATTGGTCTTGGTGCAACAGCGGTTTATCCGTTCTTAGCTTATGAAACCATTGAACAGCTCGTTGCTAATAAAGAATTAGACATTGATGCGATGACTGCCATGTTGAACTACCGTAAGGGGATCAACAAAGGTTTATTTAAAATCATGTCTAAAATGGGTATAAGCACCGTTGCGTCTTACCGTTCTTCAAAGTTATTTGAAGGGATTGGGATCAATGCAGAAGTCATGGACTTATGTTTCCAAGGTGTGACCAGTCGTTTACAAGGTGCTGGGTTTGATGAATTCCAACAAGACACGTTAAACAATCAGCGTATTGCTTGGCTCAAACGTAAGCCAATGAGCCACGGTGGATTATTAAAATACGTCCATGATGGCGAATACCATGCGTATAATCCGGATGTCGTGAAGACATTACAAACGGCAGTAGTGAGCGGAAACTACGAAGACTATAAAGTGTTCTCTTCGTTAGTGAATGACCGTTCACCATCCCATCTACGTGATTTGTTAGGCTTAAAATACGCCGATAAAAGCATTGATATCAGTGAAGTAGAATCTGCTGACACGTTATATCGTCGTTTTGATACTGCCGCGATGTCGATTGGTGCCCTGTCGCCTGAAGCGCATGAAGCACTCGCCATTGCAATGAACCGTCTAGGTGGTCAGTCGAACTCAGGTGAAGGTGGTGAAGATCCTGCCCGTTTCAACACTGAGAAAAACTCAAAAATTAAACAAGTCGCCTCTGGTCGCTTTGGGGTTACACCGCATTACTTAATGAATGCGACGATTATTCAAATCAAAGTTGCCCAAGGTGCTAAACCCGGTGAAGGTGGTCAATTACCTGGTGATAAAGTGAACCAATACATTGCGGAACTGCGTTACTCAGTGCCAGGTGTTACGTTGATCTCACCACCACCACATCACGATATTTACTCCATTGAAGATTTAGCTCAGCTAATCTTCGATTTAAAACAAGTCAATCCAAAAGCACTTATTTCAGTGAAGTTAGTGTCTGAGCCCGGTGTCGGTACGATTGCTTGTGGTGTTGCCAAAGCATATGCAGATTTAATTACGATTTCAGGGTATGACGGCGGCACAGCTGCGAGTCCATTAACCTCAGTTAAATATGCGGGTAGCCCTTTTGAGCTTGGCCTTGCCGAAACGCAACAAGCCTTGATTGAAAATGGCTTGCGTCACAAAGTTCGCGTACAAACAGATGGTGGTTTGAAAACGGGTCTTGATGTAGTTAAAGCAGCATTACTCGGTGCTGAAAGCTTCGGTTTTGGTACGGGCCCCATGGTTGCTCTAGGTTGTAAATTCTTACGTATTTGTCACTTAAACAACTGTGCGACAGGTGTTGCAACACAAGACGAAAAACTACGTGATAACTATTTCATCGGTTTACCGGATATGGTGATGAACTACTTTAAGTTCATCGCACAAGAAATCCGTGAAATCATGGCATTAATGGGCGTACGTAAATTTGAAGACCTCATTGGTCAAACTGAGTTTTTAGAAATGCTAACGGGACAAACCGCAAAACAAGCGCGTTTAGATTTATCCCCGTTACTGCATAAACCTGAAGCAGGCGTGCATACCAAGCTATTTTGTTCAGAGGGTGCAAACAACCCGATTGATAATGGTGATTTAAACCTTAAGATGGCAGAAGATGCTGCTGCGGCAATTGCAGCAAACTCAGGCATGAAATTGAGTTACCCAGTGCGCAACACGGACCGTTCAGTCGGTGCGACATTATCAGGAATGATTGCAGCTAAACATGGTAATCATGGCGCTGATGATTTCCCAATTAATATCGCACTTAAAGGCACCGTGGGTCAAAGCTTTGGCGTCTGGAATGCAGGTGGTCTAAATATGACGCTTGAAGGTGATGCGAACGATTATGTGGGTAAAGGTATGACTGGCGGTGAGTTAGTCATTTATCCAGAACATAAAGTGAAATTTGACGCACACGAATCAGCCATTATGGGTAATACATGTTTGTATGGCGCTACTGGCGGAAAATTATTAGCTGCGGGTCGTGCAGGTGAACGTTTTGCGGTACGTAACTCTGGTGCAATTGCTGTCATTGAAGGTTGTGGTGATAACGGCTGTGAGTACATGACTGGTGGTATTGTTGCAATTCTAGGTAGTGTTGGCGTGAACTTTGGTGCAGGTATGACCGGTGGTTTCGCTTACATTTTAGATGAGCATAACGACATTGAGCATCGCATCAACGCCGAGTTAGTTGACGTTTTAAGCATTGAAGATAAAGGCATTTTATCCGAGCATTTACGTGGATTGATCAACGAACATTACGAAAAAACCGGTTCAGAGCACTCATTGAATTTATTATCTAATTTCAGTGACATGTTGAGTTCGTTCCGTTTAATTAAACCAAAAACAAGTGATGTGAAGAACTTATTGGGGCATATCAGTCGCTCCAGTGCTGAACTTCGTGTTCAAGCACAATAAGATAGGGGTAAAGTATGGCTAAGAATGTATACCAATTTGTGGATGTTGCGCGTATCGATCCACCAAAAAAACCTATCATTGTTCGTAAAGAAGAATTTGGGGAAATCTATCAACCATTATCACAGTCGCAAACGGAAGGTCAGGCTGACCGCTGTTTAGATTGTGGTAACCCGTATTGTGAATGGAAATGTCCGGTACATAATTATATTCCACAGTGGCTTGATTTGGCTAACCAAGGACGCATCATCGAAGCGGCGGAGCTGTCGCATAAAACCAACTCACTACCCGAAGTCTGTGGTCGTGTGTGTCCTCAAGATCGCTTGTGTGAAGGTGCATGTACTCTGAATGACGATTTTGGTGCGGTCACGATCGGTAGTATCGAAACGTACATCACTGATACCGCATTCAAGATGGGCTGGCGTCCAGATATGTCTGGCGTCATTAAAACAGATAAAAGAGTCGCTATAGTGGGTGCCGGACCTGCCGGTCTAGCCTGTGCTGATGTCTTAGTGCGTAATGGCGTAAAGCCTGTCGTATTTGACCGTTATGAAGAAATCGGCGGCTTATTGACGTTTGGTATTCCATCATTCAAATTAGAAAAAACCGTTATTCAACGTCGTCGTGAAATTTTCACTGACATGGGCATTGAGTTTCGCTTAAACATTGAAATTGGCAAAGATATTCTGTTTGATGATTTATTGTCTGAGTATGATGCCGTCTTCCTAGGCATGGGGACTTATACCTCAATGCAAGGTGGATTTAAAAATGAAGCTGCTCCTGGTGTATTCGAAGCCCTACCATTCTTAGTTGCTAATACTAACCGTGTAATGGGATTAGAAAAATCACCCGCTGATTTCATTGATATGAAAGGCAAGAAAGTCGTCGTATTAGGTGGGGGTGATACCACCATGGATTGCGTACGTACTTCTATCCGCCAGAATGCCCAAAGTGTGACCTGTGCGTATCGTCGTGATGAAGCTAGCATGCCTGGTTCACGCCGTGAAGTCGTTAATGCTAAAGAAGAAGGCGTTGAGTTCCAATTTAACTTAATGCCACTTGATATCGCTGTTGATGATGCTGGAAATACTATCGGTGTGCGTATGGTTAAAACCGAAATGGGTGCACCTGATGCAGCCGGTCGTCGTAGTGCGGTTAAAATCGAAGGTTCTGAACATATCCTAGAAGCTGATGCGGTTATTATTGCCTTTGGTTTCTCACCATCTCCAGCGCCTTGGTTTGGTGATGTGGGTATTATCTTAGATGAAAAAGGACGTGTACGTGCTCCGGAACATGGTAACTATCCATTCCAAACTTCAAACCCTAAGATTTTCTCAGGTGGCGATATGGTGCGTGGCTCTGATTTAGTTGTTACCGCGATTGCTGAAGGCCGTAAAGCTGCTGAAGGCATCATGGATTACATGGGCGTATAAGCGTTTTATAATATTCAAACTGTATGTAACAAACTTAAAGCGGCGTATTGATTACGTCGCTTTTTTGTGTTTGTCGTATGAATAAATCACTTTGGCACTGCAATTGCTTTATATGACTCAGTGACAGGTTTATCTCAAACCAGTCAAAAAACTGACCTTAGTATTGTGAGGAGTCAAAAGATGGAATTAGCAATTATATTAACCATGGTCATGATCGTAATGGCACTGGCTGTGATTAAAATGAGTCAACCGGATATCAACGTCGCATTTCAGCGCAAATCCCAGTTATTTACACCAGTAGAACGTTCTTTTATTCTGTTATTAGAACAAGCTGTGGGTAATGAGTTTCGTATTTTATGTCGCGTCCGGTTAGCTGACGTACTTTGCCCTCGTAGTCAATCTAAACAGTCTAAAGCCGCACAACAAAAAGCCAGTACCAAACAACTCGATTTTGTCTTGTGCGACAAAGAAGATATGCGTCCATTAATTGCTATTGATTTGGTTAGCGCTAAAGGTCCCGTCGTCAAAGGTAAAACCTGGATACACCGCCGCAGAGATCCGTGAATGTATCGAATCCAAATTAGTGGAATACCGTAAAGTCAAAACTAAACAACCTATATTAACCACGCAAAAGCGCCTCACCCGTCCACTTAGATCGAGTAAAGCCGCCGCTGCTTAATGCTTTAACTTCTCCCTATTCGCCACGTCCTTGCTTTTTGCGGTTACGTGGCTTTTTTATGATATGATCGCGCTAATATTTATCCCAAGCATCATTGAGTGTTTGTTTAACAGAGTGTTTTATTATGAAATTTTTAATTCTAGGGGCGATGGATGAAGAAATCACCCTACTTACCCAATCTTTATCCCAATCCACTACATCAACCATTCAGCATTTAGCATGTCACAGTGGTCAATTTGCAGGGCATGAAATCATCATTGCGCGTTGTGGTATCGGCAAAGTGGCGTCAGCACTTGCTGTCGGCGTTTTGACGCAAGCTTTTTCCCCTGATGTTGTGATTAACACTGGCTCAGCAGGCGGCTATGACAAACAGCTTAAAGTGGGCGATATCGTGATTGCTGATGAATTAGTCCAGTTTGATGTCGATTTAACCAACTTTGGTTATGCGCCCGGTCAGCCAGCAGGGATGCCTGCAAGGTTTACGTGTGATGCTGAACTTGTCGATATTGCGTTAACTCAGGTCGCTCAATTTGCCGATATCAATGCGATTAAAGGCTTGATTGGTACCAGTGATAAATTTATTTGTGAAGCGGCCGACACTCTGCATATTGCTAGCTTGTTCCCCACAGTAGCAGCCGTAGAAATGGAAGGGGCTGCGATTGCCCAAGCTTGTCATATGGCCAACACCCGTTGTATCGTTATCCGTTGTATTTCTGATCTCGCGAATGAAGAGTCAACACATACGTTTGAAGAGTATTTAGAAAAAGCAGCGGTTAACTCTGCAAATCTGGTTATGGCATTGATTAAGGCCGTATAATTGTTGTCTGACTTGGCATTTCCTCACTGGCTAACCCATCCTGCTCTTTTGGTATTTGGGTTAATCAGTGCAGCTGTGCTGCTCGAATATAATGTGAGTTGGCGCAAAGCCGTCCATCCAATCGCGCTTCTTAATCTATTACATCATCGCTTAGGTAAACTGATCATTGCTAAGCCTAATCGGACAGCTAGTCTGTTAGCGCTGGGAAGTGCGTTAATGTTGTTAGTACCGCTAGTGGCGATCTTATGGTTTATTATTCAAATAGCGGAATTTCAGAATATTTTAATTGGCGTCTTGTTATGGGTAAGTCTTGGGCAATGGCAACTGCGCCACGCGGCAAAACGTATTTACCACTATATTGCTCAAGATAAAAAACAATTGGCACGTGATACCCTGAATGGTTTTGTATTACGTGATACGGCGCAACTCTCACCTTTAGGTATTGCGAAAGCAACCACCGAAATGCTAATTCTACGCCATGTTTACCAACAAATAGTGGTGATATTTTGGTTTGCTTTGACCAACATTTGGGTCGCGTTGAGTTATCGTTTGCTTTACGAACTGGCAGCGTCTTGGAACCCTAAATATGGACAGTGGCGTGGTATAGGTCAATTTACTAGTACCCTAACACAACTTCTTCAATGGCCTGCGGTGGTATTGTATAGCATCATGATTATTGTGTTTAATCCTAATCAAACGATGCTACAACAGCTTATCACTTCTAAAAATATGACACCAGCCACATGGCTATTGACTCTCTATGGTTGGATCATCGATGCACAGTTATCCGGAGCATATAGTTATGCTGGTCAGCGTATTCGCAAACCAAAGCTCGGCAGTCTCAATACGCTAAAACTCGATCATATTAAACGGGTGTTATTTCTTCAACCCATCTGGTTATGTGCCTATATTTTATTATGTTCACTTATCGTGTGGCTATTATCGGAGATCCGCTTGTAATGCATAATTTTTTTATGAAGTGCTGTATTCTTAGTATTAGTGTTAGTTTTGGCGCTTGTTTCAGCATTTATGCGAGTAGTGATGCGAACCCAGCGCACTCCGCTAAAACTAACCGGATCATCAGCCTAGCACCGCATTTAACCGAATTAGTCTTTTTATTGGAACAAGAATCGAGGTTGGTTGCAGTCAGTGATTATTCGGATTATCCCCTCGCTGCGCAAGATTTTCCCTCAGTGGCAAGTTATACCGGATTAGATTTTGCCGCGATTTTGGCGCTCCAGCCAACTCATATCATCGCATGGCAAGGCGGCAATAAACCTCAAGATATCGCCAAATTACAAGCGTTAGGTTTACATGTATTAAGTTTACAGACTCGCACCTTGGATGATATTGCTAAAAATATAATAGACTTAGGCGAATTTTTGGACGCGTCAACAGAATCGCCTAACGCGCGGACAACTGCGCGTGCTAGATCGCTAGCTATCGCGTCTAAATATAGCCAAGATTTGTTCCAATTAAAGCAACAATATGCAGACCGTAAAGAACAATCCGTGTTTTATTATTCTTGGGCGACCCCGTTAATGTCGATAGGTAAAGGGGCTTGGGCCAATCATGCATTGTCACTATGTCGATTAAAACAAATCTTTGCACATAGCGAGATTGCGTATCCACAAGTGTCATTATCCCATGTATTGCGCCAACAACCTGATTATATAATCAATGTAGCAAAAGAACCGTTATCGAGTATTGAGGATTTTTGGGCACCACATAGGGGTGTAATCAACGCGCCGATTGTGCAATTGAATCCGGATCTGTTGCATCGTTTTACGCCTCGGATTTTGGCGGAGATAGTGCGGATGTGTGAAGCGACGAAGACAATGACATTTTAGCCGAAAAGTGGTATTTTTGATTCTGCTCATTTAAGCCAACACAAAGATATCATTCAGTTATGGAACTTAGTATTACCACACCCGCCATGTTATTTCCGGCAATCAGTTTATTGCTACTAGCTTTCACTCAACGTTTTTTGGCGTTATCTAGCTTGACTAGACAGTTTTCTGAAAATCACGAACATGAAGCGATTATGTTACAGATCCAAAACTTTCGTAAACGTATTAAGCTCATCCGTTGGATGCAAGAAGCTGGTGTCTTGAGTTTTTTCTTCTGTGTGTTGACCATGTTATGTATTTACATGGATTATATGCTCATTGCCAATTGGGTGTTTGGCTTAAGCTTGATTTTGTTATTAATTGCCTTGGTATTGTCGGTACGTGAGATCCACATATCAATGGAAGCACTCAATGTACACTTAAATCAAGTACTCAATCAGCGTAAACAAATCAGCAAAGACACCGATCAATCCACCAACAAAACTGCAGATTAATCACTTCGCTGCGGCAAAGACACTACAAGGCTTGATGAAACATCAAGGTGCTGTGCACAGCCGCTTCCCAGCGAGCTAAACACGCTGCACGAACTTGCGGGTCTATATTCGGTGTGAACACGCGTTCAATCGCTTTTAATTGTGATATTTCTTCGATATCAGCATACAATCCGAGCTGTAATCCTGCTAAAAACGCTGCGCCTAATGCCGTTGACTCCATGTTAACCGGACGTTGAATATCTACCTGTAATATATCTGCTAAAAATTGGCATAACCAGTCATTTGCAACCATCCCGCCATCCACTAATACTGATGTACTTTGCACCCCATCTTGTGCCATCGCATTCAACAAATCATTGGTTTGATAACACACGGCTTCTAACGCTGCACGAGCAAAGTGTGCGCTGGACGTATCCCGCGTCATGCCATACAACGCAGCTCGCGCATTTGGCTGCCAATGTGGCGCGCCAAGACCCGCAAATGCCGGCACTAGTACCACGCCATGATCATAATCAAGCGACTCAGCAAGGGCCTGTGAGACTTTGGCATCGTCAATGACTTGGATGCCATCGCGTAACCATTGTACGTTGGCGCCAGCGGTAAATATCGACCCTTCCAGTGCATAATGAGTCTGACCATTAAGCGAATATCCCACAGTGGTCAATAACTTAGAGGTCGATGCTAGCGGTTCAGTCCCTGTATTTAACAACGCAAAACAGCCAGTGCCATAGGTACTTTTTAATGCGCCTTTATGAAAACCACATTGTCCAACTAAAGCTGCTTGTTGATCGCCGGCAACGCCTGCTATTGGCAGTGATATGGGCAGCACACCTGCTGCCGTCACACCAAAATCAGCAGCACAATCTAGCACTTTAGGTAATACGCTTTGAGGCACGTCAAACCATTCACACAACTCATCATCCCAGTCCATCGTATGAATATTAAATAAATTAGTGCGCGATGCATTGGTGGTATCTGTGACGTGGGACTGACCTTGAGTCAAACGCCAAATTAAAAATGTATCTATGGTACCAAACGCCAACTCCCCACGCTCAGCTTGGGCACGTGCATTGGGGACATGATCTAAGATCCATGCGATCTTGGTGGCTGAAAAATACGGATCTAACAATAACCCTGTTTTGGCAGTGATCTGAGCGCCTTTCTCAGCAAGGTCGGCACACATTGCAGCTGTGCGTCTGTCTTGCCACACTATCGCGTTATACACCGGTTTACCCGTTGTGCGATCCCAAACTAACGTCGTTTCACGTTGATTGGTGATCCCAATCCCCATGACATCAACACCCATTGTTATCGCTTGTTCTAATACTGAGTTGCATACGGCTAAGGTACTTTGCCAAATTTCTTCGGGATCATGCTCCACCCAGCCATTTTCGGGGAAATACTGAGTAAATTCTTGTTGGGCACTACATAGCGCTTTGCCTTGTTTATCAAATACAATCGCACGAGTCGACGTTGTACCTTGATCAATCGATAGAATACCTTGAGTCATGTTGAACCTTAACTTAAAACTTTACTGGGATATTGAGAGACAACCGCAGCTGTATTTATAACAAATTATTTACACCTGAATCAGTTTTTTGTACAAAATGGCTTAAAATAGTTTAAAAAATAGCAAATCTAGTTTAAATTATATGATAAATATGAAAAATAGAAAGTCTTTGTTTACAAGGTGACCAAATCTCTATGCACAACCCGAAGAATTTACGCGATACCAATCTGACTCAATTATCTGCTCGCACTTACGATGTCTTAGTCGTTGGCGCGGGAATTAATGGCGCAGTGAGTGCTGCTGCATTATCCAAAAAAGGTCTCTCGGTGGCCGTCATTGATAAAGGTGATTTTGCGGGAGAAACTAGCTCGCATTCCTCCAATTTAGCGTGGGGTGGGATCAAATACCTTGAATCGCATGAATATCTGCTCGTCAATAAATTGTGTAAAAGCCGCAATCACTTGATGCAATCTTATCCTTCTACCGTGCAAGAAATTCGATTTTTGACTACATTACAAAAAGGCTTTCGTTTTCCTGCATTATTTGTCTATATGGGTACCTTGTTGTATTGGATCATGGGTCGATTTTTTACGCGTTTTCCTGAGTTTTTATCATCAGCGGCTATCGAAGCCCGTGAACCGGTGATTGATACCAATAATGCTCAAGGTGGCTTTGAATATTCAGATGCGTTTTTACATGATAATGATGCACGTTTTGTCTTTAACTTTATTCGTGGCGCGATGGATAATGGTGCGGTGGTCACAAACTACGTGTCAGCCCAAGCTGCTCAATTTACCGATAATATCTGGCATGTCGCAGCCAAAGATGAAATCAGCGGTGAACCCATCGCAATTAAAGCCAAAAGTGTCATCAATGCCTGTGGCCCATTTGCCGATGCCTTTAATGCAGAACTTGAAAACAAGACTGAACATCATCATGTTTTTTCTAAGGGCGTGCACTTAATTGTCAATAAGCTGACTAAAGTGGACAAAGTGTTAGCATTTTTTGCTTCCGATGGCCGTTTGTTTTTTGTTATTCCGATGGGCCAAAAAACCTGTATTGGGACGACTGACGATAAAGTCGACACACCGAATCCGGTAGTCACCGATGCCGATCGTCATTTTATTTTAGATAACGTCAACGCACTATTAAACTTAGACCAACCTCTCACGATGGCGGATGTCATCTCCGAGCGCTGTGGCGTGCGCCCCTTAGCAGTAAAAGGCAATAACAGTAGCTCTGACTGGGTGCAACTGTCACGTAAACACGCCGTGGATGTGAACACCCCACAACGTTTGGTGAGTATTTTTGGTGGCAAATTAACCGATTGTATTAATGTGGGTAACGAGATTGCAGATACGATAGCGGCATTTGATATGCCATTACCAAATCCGCATGCAAAATGGTACGGCGAATCAAGTGATGCTCATAAGCAAACCTTTTTAGACCGAGCCGCATTGATCAACCTTGATGCACTGACACCTTCGTACTCCTCAGAGCTATTGTCTACAAGGTTATGGCGTCGCTATGACATTAATGCGTTACAGATCATCGATGAGATCCAACGCGATCCACAACAAGCCGAACAGTTGATGCACAACGCAGAATATATTCGTGCTGAATTACATTATGCTGCGCGCCGTGAAATGATCACTAAATTGGATGATTTTTTGCGCCGTCGTTCTAAAATTGCGATGGTGTTACGTAGTAGTGAGATCCTGTCGAGTCCAGGTTTGCTCGAAGCATGTGAAATTTTGTTTGGAGAACAAGCCGAAGCTAAATTAGCTGAATATCAAGCAATGATAGCGCTGAGAGAACAATCCGAACACTCAGCGCAAAACGCTTAACTGCTTATGCTACCAGGGTAATACGTGCAAATTTGCGTTTACCCACTTGGTACACCGCTTCTCCAGCGGCAGTCAATTGGTGTTTAGGATCATCTACTTTTTCACCATCAATCTTAACGGCACCTTGTTTGATCATGCGCATTGCTTCAGACGTTGAGGCAACTAAGTTTGCTTCTTTTAATAATGAAGCGATACCCATGCCCTCTGTAGATAATGCAACAGTCAATTCTGGCATGTCATCGGGAATGGCATTTTTTTGAAAACGCTGGATAAAATCTTGATGAGCGGATACAGCTGCAGCATCATCATGAAAACGTGCGATGATTTCTTTGGCTAACTCAATTTTGGTATCACGTGGGTTCGCCCCTTCTGCAACAGTGATTTTTAACTGGGCAATCTCTTCAATCGGACGAAAACTTAACAAATCAAAATAACGCCACATCAACTCATCAGAGATAGACATGATTTTACCAAACATATCATTTGGTGCATCCGTGATCCCAATATAGTTATTCAAAGATTTAGACATTTTTTGGACGCCGTCTAAGCCTTCTAACAATGGCATCATAAGTACCGTTTGCTGACGCTGTCCTTGAGATTTTTGTAACTCACGCCCCATCAACAAATTAAAGCGTTGGTCAGTACCACCGAGCTCGACATCTGATTCTAATGCAACACTGTCCCATCCTTGCACTAATGGATACAAAAACTCATGAATGGCAATCGGTTGGTTGTTACCGTAGCGCTTTTTAAAATCATCACGTTCAAGCATGCGGGCAACTGTTTGGCTGGCTGCTAACTTAATCATCCCTGCCGCGCCTAACTTTTCCATCCACTCAGAGTTAAAACGTACCGTCGTTTTAGCCGGATCGAGGATTTTGAATACTTGTTCTTTGTACGTTTCCGCATTCGCCAACACTTCTTCTCTAGACAGTGGCTTGCGCGTGACATTTTTACCCGTTGGATCGCCAATCAATCCCGTAAAATCACCAATCAAGAAAATCACTTCATGGCCTAATTGTTGAAAAGCACGTAGTTTATTAATAAGTACGGTGTGACCAAGATGTAAGTCTGGCGCAGTCGGATCAAAACCGGCCTTAATTTTCAAAGGCTTACCTTCTTTTAACCGCTCAATCAACTCATCTTCAATAAGAATTTCATCTGCGCCGCGTTTTATTTCATTAAAGGCGTTTTGCCAATCAGACATCTTGTTTTCACTTAATATAGAATTTATGGGAACATTTTACTTGTGTCGCAGTCAGATGAAAAGACTTTACGCATGCTTATTTTTGTAAAAGTATTTTTATCTATACCTTTAAAATCAGCAGGTTTGTCCAACTTACACTAGAATTTATGGCGTAATAGGGATATTCTTACACTACTTAACATAATGAGGAGTTAGCTGTGGTTTCTCAGACAATCAAAACATTACCTAAACCACACAAAATTTCGTTAGTGGCGCTCATTATTATTGTATTTATTTTGACCATTAGCATGTTGTTTAGTGCTGATGCTTCTCGTCACGCAACCTCTCAAGTATTACAGCCCGGTATCAAGTATTCTGTCGATCTAGTCATTGATGAGTCGACTGTTCGCTCTTCTGATGAAGAATCAACGCCAAGCACATCCGAAACCACCTCTTATCAAGTTAAATCTGGCGACAACCTAGCCAAAATATTCAAGCATGTCGGTTTGAGTGCAACTGATACCTATCATGTTTCACGGGCAGGCAAAGACGCCAAAAAATTATTGAAAATGATGCCCGGTGAATTTTTAAACTTTACGTTTGACGAACGTGGCAAAATTAACACACTCATCTATGAATATTCAGACACTGAAACTTTAATCATCACCCGTAAATCTGATGATGATTATACGTCGACGATTGCAACCGCCGATATCTACAGCAAGCCTACCTTTGCCCAAGGTGAAATCGAATCATCGTTTTGGAATGCCGGAATAAAAGCAGGCATGACCGATAATAAAATTATGGAGCTTGCTGATATTTTCGGTTGGGATATTGATTTTGCTATGGAAATACGCGCAGGAGATACCTTTAATGTCATGTACGAAGAACGCTATGTGAACGGTGACTTTATCGGTTTTGGCGATATTTTGGCAGCGGAATTTGTCAACCAAGGAGAAGTGTTTCAAGCGATACGCCATACCGACGGTAGCTATTACGCACCCAATGGCCGTAGTATGAAAAAAAGCTTCTTGCGAGCACCGGTTAATTTTCGTTATATCAGTTCTAATTTTACCAAAAAACGCTACCACCCAGTACAAAAACGCTGGAAAGCGCACCGCGGTACGGATTATGCTGCACCGACCGGTACCCCCGTTGTGGCAGCAGGTAAAGGTCGCGTGATTAAGTCCACCTACGATAAATTTAATGGCCATCATGTGTTTATTCAGCATGGCGATCGTTACGTGACCAAATATTTGCATTTTTCTAAACGTAAAGTAAAGAACGGTGAAATCGTTAAACAAGGTCAAGTTATTGGCTTGTTAGGCTCCACCGGCATGTCATCTGGTCCCCATTTACATTATGAATTTTTAGTTGATGGCGTGCATCGTAATCCGCGCACAGTGACATTACCCAAAGCCGAACCTATCGACAAAAATGAAAAAAATGCCTTTATGCAATTAACCGAACAACGGTTAGTATTACTCAATAACAATAAACGCATCATGCTTGCGAGTATTAACTAAGGATCGTTATGCCGTTGTATGTCGGGATCATGTCAGGCACAAGCTTAGACGGCATCGATGTCGCGCTCATTAATATTCAACACAATACGTCGATTACACTTATCTGCGCGCATACTGCTCCTTTTGAACCGTCATTACGACAATCTCTTACGGCACTGATGCAGCCGGATTTAGAACATAGCCTAGCAACGATTGGCTCAGTCCAACAAGCCCTTACATGTGCTTTTGCACAGGCCGTTAATACCTTATTACAAGAGCAGAATATTACGCCTGATAGCATTAAAGCGATAGGCTGTCATGGGCAAACCATTTGGCATGCACCAGACGCACTTATTCCATTTTCAATACAACTCAATAACCCCGCATTACTGGCAGCATTAACCGGAATTGATGTCATCGATAACTTTCGGGCAAATGACTTAGCACAGGGCGGGCAAGGTGCGCCATTAGTTCCCCCTTTTCACCAAGCGCTCTTTATGCCTTACCCGACAAACGTGACTCGACGCGTCGTCATTAATATCGGGGGGATCGCCAATGTCACCATATTGCCGACCAGCTCAACTGGTATGACTCGCGGATTTGATACCGGTCCAGGTAATACATTACTGGATAGTTGGTCTGAACTTCACACAGGTCATGCTATCGACATTGATGGCAGATGGGGCAGCGGCGGAACCTGTAATCCAATATTATTAAACAAGCTGCTCGCCGATCCGTATTTTGCTCTGCCGGCACCAAAAAGCACGGGCCGCGAATATTTTAACATGCAGTGGCTCAAGCAACAGCTAGCCGATTACCAAGCACTAATTCCGGCACTAAGCCCGCAAGATGTGCAAGCTACACTAGTAGAGTTAACTAGCCTGTCAATTGCTCAAGCGATAGCACGGCACTTGGCGTCACCGGAGCACGGCGAGCTATCTGATCACGAACAACAACTTGGACAAGCCAACCAACATCAATGTGAATGGATTATCTGCGGTGGTGGCGTACATAACGCGGCATTATTACAACGATTACAGTCTCTCTGCTCGGACCAAAACGCAACCCTGACCGATATGCACTCATTAGGCTATGATGCCGATGCTATCGAAGCCATGGCGTTTGCTTGGTTAGCGTATTGTTACGATGCACAGATCCCAGCCAATTCGCCAGCGGTAACAGGGGCAAAAAAATCCGTGATTTTAGGGGCTAAAACTTATGCTTAAGTTAGTTATTTTATCACGTGATGCTCATCGCTATGCTGATTTATGGAGTCAGCAGGATGCAATCCAAGATGTCACTTTATTACTCAGTACAGCTCAGCCCGCAGATGTCATCAAACATTATCAAGCCAATGAAGTGAGGATTTTATTAGCCGATCCCGATTTGGCCGTCCAAGTCATTGACCACCTTCCCAACCTAGTATGGTGTCAATCAGCTTGGGCAGGCAATGCTCCGCTTTTGCAACACCCCAAACAAGATTATATGCTCAGCGGAGTGAAAGGAATTTTTGCGCAGTTGATGAGTGAATATGTACTGAGTTATATATTGGCGCACGTACGTCAACATACATCATTACGCGTATTACAAACTCAGCAACGATGGCAACCGCCCCACATTGCCAGTATTAGTCAAATGACCATTGGGATCTTAGGTTTAGGGCATATTGCCAACGGTATGCTACCAGTGTTGGCAGCGTTAAATGCTAACGTCATAGGCTTATCGCGACGTGCAACGCCGCCCACTGATTTTACGGATATTCCCATGTTTACTGACGATCAACGACATGAGTTTGTAGAACAATGTGATGTTTTAGTTAATTTATTACCCGATACCCAACATACACGAGGGTTTATAACCCAAGAGCTCATTGATGGGTTATCACCTCAACCGCGGTTATTTATCAATGCAGGACGAGGCAGCGTTATCGCTGATGAGGTATTATTGTCAGCGTTAGCGCAACAAGTATTCGCTTCAGCAGTGCTCGATGTATTTACCCAAGAACCGTTAGCGCCAGACCATAAATTTTGGCATCATCCACGCATTACTGTGACACAACATACTGCTGCGATTTCAGTGCCTGATGATGTTATGCAGATTTTTCTCGATAATCTTGCACGCTTTACGCAAGGTCAAACACCACACTATCTTATGAATTGGGAGCAAGGCTATTAATGAACAAAATAATTAGGGTCAGAACCAAATTAATTAAGGTTGCCGCTGTGCTTTCAGCGACCTTATTACTCGCATTACCCATGCTGACATTATCTATGTCGGCACAAGCTGCCCTCACCCCTCCGCCACCATTACTATCGAGCGCCGAACAATATCCACCGGCAAAATCGATTACGGCAATGACAGCCACGGAACAAAACGATTTTTTTGCCGCAATATCTCGGTTATGTGGTCAAGCATTTACGGGTACACTAGCAGTGGATACGTCAGGTAGTGACCGCTTTGCTGATGCACAATTACTAATGCATGTACGTGAATGTTCAGATACGCAAATCAAGATTCCTTTTTATGTTGGAGCGGATGCATCTCGTACTTGGGTGCTCACTAAAACCGGTGGCGGGTTATTGCTCAAACATGATCATCGTCATAAAGATGGCAGCCATGATGATTTAACCTTATATGGCGGTCATACACAACAGCTTGGCTCAGCCCACACACAAGCCTTTCCTGTGGATGTGTTTACACGAGCACTATTTATTGAGTTAGGTTATCCGCAGAGTTTGACTAATATATGGGAAGTGTTCATCTATCCTGATACGTTTACCTATCGCTTAACACGTGCCGGATTTGAATTTAAAGTTGTGTTTGATTTAACCCAACCAGTGGTTACTACCAAAACCCCTTGGGGCCATCGCTAACACACTGTTTGAGTTATTTACATGTAGCCAGAACAGCCACAAAAGCCTAGATAGAAAAACTTGAACCGCAGCCACACGTCGTGGTTGCGTTAGGGTTGTTAACCAAAAAGCGCGAGCCTTCTAGCCCTTCAATATAATCAACCGTTCCACCTACCAAATATTGTAGGCTCATCGGATCGACAACCAAGGTTACTTCATTTTTCTCTATCGTCATATCCCCCTCGTTGACTTTCTCATCAAAGGTGAAACCATATTGAAAACCAGAGCAACCGCCTCCTGTCACATAAACACGCAGTTTAAGTTCAGGATTGTTCTCTTCGACGATTAACGTTTTAACTTTCGTTGCTGCCGATTCTGAAAATTCAATCGGGAATGCCATTTCTACAGTCATGGTAAACAAAGTATCCTAAGTAGTGATTAACTTAATTATCTAATACTTGAGTAAATTCATCAAGTATTCGGTGCAATTAATTCTGACCAAGTAAATTGTTGTGTAAAGCTGTCACGTTTACGCTTCCATTGATAGACATCAGTGTTGATTTCTAGCTGTTGAGGAATAAAACCGTCAGGTAAAGCAAACACAAATTGTTTTTCTAAAAAATACTGATAGCGATAGCGCATTGACGTATCCGTATTTCCTATGAATACTGAATTAGCCAATAAATCCTCCAACGCATAAGTTCGGGGCTGCTCATCTTGCGTGCCGATAAGATTGATCACTAAGTTGCCATTAATTAACGATTTAAGCGCACGCCCTTGTAATAACAACATGTCTAACAAAAAATGCTGTGATTCAGGTAATGCCATGACGCTGATACTATGGATTGCGAATGGGCCAGCGGCCTCACTTTCACCTAACACCAGTTCATACAGGGCTATTTTTTGTTGTAATGATTGATTTTCGGCAATCAACTCGGCGTAGCTTTCTTCTAGTAGCGTTTGGGCTGATTGTTGTAAAGCAAGTTCAACGGCAATTTGACTCAATGATTGATTTAACCGCTGGTTCTCTGCTTGCGCATGAGCAATCGTGCCAGTCATTACCCGTGTATTACGTTGTTCTTGTTCGATACGATAGTTTGCTAACTCATAGCCCACATACAGCATTAGAAACATGACAAGTACGATGACGGTATAAAACCGAAATGCACTATTGTTAAGTCTGAATTGATACAAATCCACGCCTAGTCCTATTTGATTAGCTTGTTTTTCGCAACATTATGATATTATGCCACTTATTCGTATGATTAATTAGTAAGATTTATACCAGACTTGTGAAAACACACCATGCTTGATTCGCTTCGCCTGACATTATCGTATCCCAAAACCTCATGGCAATTGTGCTTATTTGGGGTGATTGCGGGTCTCTGTGCGGCAACTCTCATCATTATATTTCGCCTGTCATTTCAATATATTCAATTACAACTTTTACCTGAACTCGGCGCCTACGACCAATTACCTTGGTATAAACGTTTTATGCTGCCTTTTTTGGGTGTCATTGGCATTTATTTAGTCGCCTCAATAACCGGATTTGCCCATTACCGTTTAGGGATCCCATTTGTCATACATCGCATTAAAAACAATTTTGGCTTAATGCCTTTGCGCTCCACCATCAATCAATTTTTTGGTGGTATGTTTGCCCTCGCTAGTGGTTTTTTTGTGGGTCGCGAAGGCCCATCAGTACATCTTGGTGCGGCCGGTACCAGTTTTGTTGGCGATGGCTTAAAGCTACCTTATAACTGCATTCGAATTTTAGCCGGTTGCGGTATTGCTGCCGGTATTTCAGCATCCTTCAATACGCCATTTGCAGCGGTTATTTTTGTCATGGAAGTGGTGATGCGTAATTATCGCATTCATATATTTATTCCAATAATGCTTTCAGCTGCCATAGGCTCGGTGATGTCTCGCTTGGTATTTGGCGAAGGCACAGCACTATTATTTTTATCTTTTGCTGATCTAGATAAAGTTATTTATGTCTACTTAGTGTTATTTGGTATGGGCTTAGGCGCATTAGCTGCTGGATTTAACAGCCAATTAATGAATGTGATGCAACATTTTCAGCGCTATACAATGGCGACTCGCTTTGCATTAGCGGCGTTGTTAACCGGTGGCATTGGTATATTAGTACCTGATGCAATGGGCGCAGAATTTGAAGCTGTGCACCAGTTATTTGATCAAGACGTTGCCATTGGCTTACTCATTGGCGTGTTCGTCGCTAAGTTTATCCTCGCGTTAGTGGCGATTGGCTTAGGGATCCCTGGAGGTATTATTGGACCGGTGATGGTTATCGGCATGTTTGCAGGGGCTATTTTAGCGTATCCTTTAGAAACCATTTTAGGTTCAACTGAGCATCACGATGGCTTTGTCTTGCTCGGTGTAGCTGGCATGCTAACTTCAGTATTGCATGCTCCTTTAGCGGCGTTAAGTGCAGTGATGGAATTATCTTATGCCCCCGAAATTGTCCTTCCAGCCATATTGGTCATCGTGCCTTCTTATGTGGTGTCGAATCAGGTTTTTAATAATCGTTCTATCTTTATCCGCCAAATGGAATTTCAAGAACTCAACTACAAGCTTTCCCCTATAACCCAATCTCTACAAAAAACAGGGGTGTTAGTGTTATGCCAAGCGCCTGTTACTCAATTTAGCCAAGATCAAAGTCTTGCGATGATCGACTATATCAAAGCACATCCCAAGGATATGGTGATTTATGACGATATCAGTGCTGAGCAACACGTATGGCATTTGGTTGAACCTAATATTCATTTAGAAATAGAAGATACGCCCTTCACCACCACGGCACTCCCTGTCTATTCTTATCAAAATACCTTAGCAGAAATTTATGATGAATTAAAAGCAAAGCGTTCCGGTGCAGTATTAATCATGTGCCATGAACAAAAACGTATTTATGGTGTGGTAACGTGGAATGCATTGCATGCATATTTGTTTAAATTAGAGCATTAACAAGAGTAAAACTAACATGACGTTATTGTGGGTCAAAGCATTACATATCTTTTTTATGGTGGCATGGATGGCGGGGATATTTTATTTACCGCGATTGTTTGTCTATTTTGCTGAAAATGAAGATCCAAATCTACGTAAAGTATTTAACGTTATGCAACGTCGTTTATGGTTCTTTGTCGCCCCCTTTGCATTATTAACATTAATTTTTGGTGTGTGGTTGATTGCGATATATGGCATGGATTGGTTTAGAGCCTCAACCTGGCTGCATGTAAAGTTAGTATTATTAGTCGGGTTATATGCTTACTATGGTTATCTGTATAAAATCATGCGCGATTTAGCACAAGGCCGTAATATTCGTTCATCTAAGTTTTATCGTGTACTGAATGAAGCGCCAGTATTAGTGTTACTTGCTATTGTTATCTTGGCTATCGTTAAACCCTTTTAATCAGAAGGGATTTACAATTGCGTAAACTGCTCAAATTGATTAGGTAGATAACTCGCCACTTGACCACTAAGTTCTACATACCGTTCAATAGTCTTAGGTAACGATAAAAATAATCGCGGTAATGCTGAGATAAAACTTAGATGAACGAAT
>JAQXDG010000044.1 GCA_029251505.1 Glaciecola sp.
AAGAATTATTAGCAAGGTCAAAACGTGAAGTCACGACGATGTGGTCAGCTGATATTATGTTGCATGAACCGAATTTAGTGGCTGATTTGCACTATGATTTTATTCAAGCTGGGGCGCAAGTCATTACTCTAAACACCTATACTGCCACTCCACAACGCTTACAACTCAATAACGCAAGTGATAAGCTCGAAACACTGCATGCAATGGCAGGTAAAGCTGCGCAGGACGCGATTACTCGAGCGGAGCTAAAGCCTAAGGTTAAAATAGCCGGTTGCTTACCCCCACTGGTGGCTAGCTATCATCCTGACCGCTCACCTGAATATAGCGAATCTCTTGAGACTTATCGACAACTGGTAACGCTACAAGCACCTTATAGTGATCTGTATATTTGTGAAACCATGTCTTCGATCAATGAAGCCAAAGCAGCCTGTACCGCAGCCAAAGAATCAGGTAAACCTGTGTGGTTAGCTTTTTCGGTATGTGATGATAATCCAACTCAATTACGCGGTGGTGATGCGCTTGTTGATGCCATTGCAGAGTTAGTACCTGAATATACAGATACCGTACTGTTAAATTGCAGCCGGCCAGAAGCCATTGAGCAAGCACTTCCCTACTTAATCGGTAAGGTGGATCAGATTGGCGTATACGCGAATGGCTTTACGTCAATTACCAGCCTATACCCTGGTACGACAGTAAAAAGCCTTACAACTCGCAAAGACCTAAATCCACAAGAATACACCCAACACGCTAAGTTATGGGTGCAACAGGGCGCAACAATTATTGGCGGTTGTTGCGAGATTGGACCGGCTCACATTAAAGTACTCAGTGAAACACTGGGCTGACCTTTATCTTATGGTTGATGGTGGGCTTGGTATGCAATATCAATGTTGTCACCATTGAGAAACTTACACACAAATATCGCCTGCCCCACTTCGGCATGTGTCTGGTGCATTTCATCGCCTAAAATCGCCATAACTTCGGCATAATCGCCTTTTACTAGCGTGCTTGTTGCACTGGTTCTAACACTTAATTGCGGATAATCGTTAAGCCGCTCAATAAAGCCTTGTATAGGGGGGATATACTGTTCCGCAAGGGGGTAAAGTGATATCTCAACTAATAACTGCATGTGTCGCTCCTACGAAATATAGCAATAAATTAACTAATATAAAAAACCATTAAAAAAGGCCAACATCTGTTGACCTTTCTAATCATATAATAAATTTATTTCACTAAAAATCTATTTTATAGCTGCGCTGCACATACCGCTGTCACTAACTCAGTAGATCCCAGTAAAATAGGCACGCGCTGATGTAACTCACTCGGCGTTAAATCTAACACGGATTCTTGATTTACGACGGCACGACCATTGGCATTTTCAACAAGCATCGCCATTGGATTAGCTTCATACAACAATCTGATTTTGCCATTCTCATGTCCAAGACGAACATCTTGTGGATAGTAAAAGACACCACCACGTGTTAATACACGATGCACATCACCAACCATTGCCGCATTCCAACGCATAGTGCCAGCCGCTTCTTCAGTCTGTACTAAAAACTTGTCTTTAAAGTATGCTTGAATATTAGGCGCCCAGAACTGGTAATTTGCCATATTAATCGCAAATTCGTTGCTGTGGGTAGGAATAGACATAGTTGGCGTCGTTAACAAATAGCCACCATGGGTTAAATCTAAAGTATAACCTCGTGTAGGCCCCCCCGTTGACATCACTAACATGGTTGATGGGCCATATAACACATAACCGGCTACCAACTGCTCACGGCCTTTCTGCAAAAATTGCTCAGGGCTATCAGCAGGAAATTCAGGGCGTGTTGCATAAATCGTGAAAATCGTACCAATCTGACCATTGATATCAATATTGGACGATCCATCTAATGGGTCAAAAGCAACGTTGAAACGACCATTAGGATTACCTGCCACCACGTCGTCTTCTTCTTCAGAAGCTATCGCACGCACACTGTCATCACTGAGCAATAAGTCTTTAAGTAGATCATTAGAGATAACATCAAGTTGCTTTTGGGTTTCACCTTGAACGTTTTGCATTAGGGTTGAACCTAACACATCACCAAGAGCACCTTGACTGACACGAAATGCAATTTCTTTGGATGCCGCTAAGATAGAACGAATCAACATAATCAACTCTAAATCGACGTTATCTTGTTTAAGTACCGAAATCAGTCTTTGCATTATGCAATCCTATCAATACAGTTTAAATCCGCAAAACAACGCTTTAACCGAGCAGCCATGCTGACTTCTGCATGACGTAACCAAACACGAGGGTCGTAATACTTTTTATTCGGTTTATCGTCACCATCGGGATTACCAATTTGACCTTGGAGATACTCTGATTTGTCAGTGTAATAATCCAATACACCCTGCCAAGTCGCCCATTGGGTATCCGTATCGATGTTCATTTTCACAACACCATAACCTAACGATTCTTGAATTTTGGCTTCTTCTGAACCCGAACCACCATGAAAAACAAAATTCAGGCTATTTTTGGGTAATCCAAATTGTTGCGACACTAATGTTTGCGAATCACGTAAAATTAATGGGGTCAGAACCACATTACCGGGTTTATACACTCCGTGCACATTGCCGAATGACGCTGCAATACTAAAATTAGGACTAACCGCGCTTAATGCTTCATACGCTGCTGCCACTTCACTGGGTTGCGTATACAATAGTGATGAATCTAGATGGGTATTATCGACGCCATCTTCTTCACCACCGGTGCAACCTAGCTCAATTTCAATCGCCATATTAAGTTTTGCCATTTTAGCAAGGTAATCAGCGCTGATACGAATATTATCAGCAAGAGGCTCTTCTGATAAATCTAGCATATGTGACGAGAATAATGGTGTTTGATGGGCAACAAAATATGCTTCACCCGCCGCTAATAAGCCATCGATCCACGGTAACTGTTTTAATGCCGCATGGTCGGTATGTAAAATAACCGTCACGTTATATTGCACCGCCATAAAGTGAACGTAATGAGCTGCTGCAACGGCGCCGGCTACTGCGTTATCAATGGCGGATTTATCCAAACCTTTGCCGGCAAAAAATGCCGCGCCGCCATAAGATAACTGGATAATGACCGGTGAGTTAACTGCTTTAGCGGTTTCTAACACGGCATTAATCGATTGAGTGCCAATGACATTGACTGCTGGAAGCGCATATTGATGTTGACGAGCATGGGCAAAAACAGCCATCGCTTCGTTACCATCCAATACGCCGGGACGCATAATATTCATTTGTTTCATTCCTTGTAATTTACTCAGTTACACACTTGCTTCTTGGCATGCATCAAAGATCGCTTGCCAATTTTTAGCCTTAACCCATTCCTTTTTGGCAACCCAAGTGCCACCAACCGCCACCACATTAGGTAAAGCTAGATAATCGGCTTTGTTACTTGGAGAAATTCCACCCGTTGGGCAGAAACGTAATTGTGGGAACACCGCATTCACTGCTTGTAAGAATGGCGCACCACCAGACAATGAAGCCGGAAATAATTTTAATTCAGTATAACCGTGCTCAATCGCGAGTAATATATCGCTCATAGTCGACACACCCGGTACCACAGGCACAGGGCTATCTGCCAATGCAGCTAAGAGAGTCGGCGTGATGGTTGGGGTGATAATAAAATCCGCACCCGCATCTAATGCGTCTTTTAAAATGTCTGCGTTGGTAACCGTACCCGCGCCAACAATCATTTCAGGACAAGCCGCTTTGATTGCTGCAACCATCTCTATGGATGCAGGTGTACGAAGTACCACTTCAACCAAGTTTAGACCAGCTTCAAGCATAGTCGTAGCGACTTTAACGCCATCTTCAACCGTATCAGCTTGGATAATCGGTAATAACGTTTGCGTATTCATTAATTCTGAAAAAGTAGGCATATGACCCCTTATAAAGCAGTATGTGTGTGTGTTTAGTTATGTCTGACGTAGGTATATACCGATTTAAACCGATTTTGGAATTATAGCGCCGGGGTATTGAATAACTGTCCCCGCCATCTTTGCAGCACTTGCCACTGCTGCTTCAATCGTGCCACCGGTCATGCGAGAACCCAAGTAAGCACCATTAAACGAATCACCCGCTGAAGTCGTATCAACCACATTTTCAACCGGTGTAATAGAAATAAATGTGCGAGTGTTGTCTTCAATCACCACCACACCATTTGGCCCATCTTTAATGACTTGCTCATTAATGTTATAAGGTGCCAAGAATGTTTCAACTGCATCAAAATCTGATAAACCATAAAGCATGTCAAAATCTTCAACACCCGGTAACGCAATATCAGAAAGGGAAAAAGCGATGTCGTATTGTGCTTTAGTGTCAGCAACACTCTGCCACAATTTCGGGCGATAATTAGGGTCAAACGCAATCTTAACCCCACTTTCTTTAAGCTCACGTATCACTTGCCAAAAACGCTCTCGATGTTCAGGTTGAAGAATCGCAATACTGATCCCAGAGAAAAAGAAAATATCAGCTTGCTTTAACTTTTCAATGTAAGCAGCGTCATAGTTTTCCACTTGCCATCTTGCTGCTGCACTTTCGCGCCAGTATAAAAATGAACGTTCACCAGAAGCATCAGTATTCACCCAATACAAACCTGGCAACCGTTGCGGATCTTGTAGCACCAAACGACTATCGATATCTTCATCGGCGAACGCCACTAACATCTGTTCACTTAACGTATCAGTGCCAACTTGAGAAGCCAATTGCACATTGACAGTTGGGCATGTCCGTTTAAGATAAACACCAGCATTATACACATCCCCAGCAAATGACTGAGCAATGACGCCGTTTACATCACGACGCAATTCAACCATGCATTCACCCATCAAAATAATATTTTTCATATACGCAACTTACCGTTAGTCAATGTAATCAGATAAAAGCCCAAGTAATCACGCAATAAATAGATGCGCAATCACTCAGGCAATGTGCTGGTCTTACTTAAGTTTTTTAAGAGGTTCAACTTTTGGAATTAATATCCAAACTGCGGCCATTGCGATGATAGATAGTGATGCACCAATAACAAACGCAGGTGTGTAGTTACCGTCAGCGGTTAAGATAGGTACAAGAGCAGTTAAGCCTACAGCACCTAGTTTCGCCGCCATACCGGCAAATCCTGCAAGGGTACCGACAGATTTTTTACCCAATAAATCACTTGGCAAGGTTTGAACATTACCAATGGCAGTTTGGAAGCCAAACAAGATCACAGCCATAATGATTACCGCAGTAACCGGTGAACCAGGGCTCGCCATTGCTAGTAATGAAGGCAACATAATCAAACAACCCAGCGTGATAACAAACTTACGCGTTTTGTTAGTTGTCCAGCCTGCTTTAATCCGGTTTTGTGCTAACAAACCACCAAACCATGCACCAAACATTGCGCCAACATAAGGCACCCAACCGTATATACCAATTGATTTAACATCCATTAGATATACTTCGTTTAAATAAATTGGGATCCAGAAGACAAACAACCACCAAATAGGATCAATCGCAGCAGAAGCAATGATGACACCCCAGCTTTGCTTACGAGATAACAACTCGGCAGTTCCAGGATTATACTCTTCTATTTCATTGCCATCTTCTTCAACACGCTTTTGACCTGTTAAGATGTATTCTTTTTCTTCTTCAGTGATCCAAGGATGTGAGCCTGGTGGTGCTTTCACTAATATTAACCATGGGATAAGCCATAACAAACCGGTTAAACCGATAATCACGAAGACCATTTTCCAGCTAAAGAACACCGTTAAATAGGCAATTAATGGGATCGCAATAATGCCCCCGATTGCCGCGCCAGAGTTAAAAATACCTTGAGCTAAAGCACGCTCTTTGGTTGGGAACCATTCCGCGTTTCCTTTGGTCGCGCCAGGCCAGTTACCCGCTTCAGCTAGACCTAAGACAGCACGGAAGATACTAAACGTTAACAAACCTTGAGCAAACGCATGAGCAACCGTCGCTAAAGACCACACACCAATTGATATAACAAAGCCGATGCGCGTGCCAATCCAGTCAAATATTTTTCCAAATATTGCCTGACCAAATGCGTAAGAAAATACAAATACTATCGAAATCGTTGCATAAATCTGCTTACGTTCTAATGCTGATTCGTCCGGAAATAACTCTTCAACAATATCAGGCCACAACACACTCAATGCCGAGCGATCGATATAGTTTATTACGGTAGCCAACGCGATTAACGCGATAACCCACCAACGTAAATTTTTAACTGTCATGAATGGTCCTTTTATTATTTTAAAAAACTGTTAATGCAAATATATTTAATCGTCTATTACTGCGCGCTAAATGTGTTATCACTCACCACAGCCGTAAGCGGGCCTTTGGTAAATAACTCTTGCACTACCGGCTCGGTAGAACCAATAAACTGATTATATTGAATACGTGTTTGTGGCTCGCCTACTGTATGCTCAATCGCGATGGCAGGTACATTATTGAATGTATTATTTAAAATATTGGTAACCTGAACACCGTGTAATGTCATTAGCGCTTTAGATTTGTTGCGTTTGCCTAAGCCGACATTTTTAATGGTATTGGCGGTAACTGACACATGAGGACCAAAGGTACTTTCGTCTGTCCCACCACGATATACGTTCATCAAGGTACCTTGAATATCTTGGAAAACATTACGGTCAAGCGTGACATACTCAGCGTTATAAATCCCTAAGTCATCTTGCTCTTTGTTCAAACGCAGCACATCACCAGTAATATTACTAAATTGACTGTTGGTAATCGTAATGGCATCGGCTAAGGCACGATAACCTGAATCAATCACATGGAATGAATGATTTATGTCTAAGTCTTTGACAATCACATTGTCCATCACTAAACGATAGTTATTAATGGTAGGTAAACGTGTATTACGAATTAATGAATTACCCGCTGAATCCGGAGCATCAGCACCCGTAATGACGATATTTTTAAGCGCTAAACTGCCGCCATCTTCAATGACAAATAAAGACTTACGTTCAAAAGAAATCGAGACACCCGCTTCACCAGTAAACGTAATAACTTTATCAACAGGAAGAGTGCGAGATGCAACATAATGGCCTTTGCCTAATTGAATAACATCACCCGATTGGGCCTGCTGTAGTGTCTTGTATAACACGTTAGTGCTTGGCGTGATTTTGTGAACTGTACCACTGGCAAACTCAACCGATAGCTCCGGTTTATTATACCAACTAGGACCTGTGTCTGTTTTCGCTGTCGGCTGAAGCGCTTTATCCACACCCGTCTTAGCGAATGCCGGATTGGTCGGATATAACAATCCGTTTTTAGCTCGTGTTAACTCAACATTTTCAACCGCAAAGCCTTTATCAATAGTTAATTCAGAAGCGTTATGAACAATGTTTCCCGCAAACTCTATTCCTGAAACATCATCAAATAATGAGATCCCGTCTTTGTTCTCTTGATGCACAATTAAGTTATTAGTAAATCGCGAGTTAATTGGCGCAGCAGAACGCTCTGCGTCGCTACCGGCAGCAAAGTGGATATGATCTAAATTGATTAAACTGTTTTGCGTAATATTGGCATTATCAACCTGGTGGTAACGGTTAATTTTTGAATTTGGTACACCATTCATCACGGTTAAACCGCTACCAAAACGGTATCCAGTAACACCTTCTAAGTAATTATTGCGGATGGTCTGGTCGCCATTAATAACACGGATACCACCGGTGTGCTCTTCACCGTTACCAAAAAACACATTGTTTTGCACTATGTTGCCATTACCATGACGCAAGGTTAACGTGCCTCGTGATTCAAAGAACACATTGTTTTGTATCGTGTTACTACCTGACTTATTAGAAATGATTTCCACTTCACCATTACAACGGTCAAAATAGTTATTTTCAATCATGGTGTATGAATTAGATAAGGAATAATGACTGGTACCAATACGCAACGTTTCGCCGCCGTTAGAGCCTAGGATTGGACGTTGACCAAAGTAGTTATGGTCGATGCGGTGATGGTTTTCTTGACTTTCAACCGTGTTGAGTTTGACTGCCATCGTCACACCTGACGTGCTTTTACCGACTAAGGCATTGTGATCAAAACGATTGTAACGACCATAGAGTGCAACCCAATTACCGGCACTGAATTTTTCTGGATTGTTAAAGCTCTCAACTACCGTTTGTGTGACGCGTGAGTGGCTAGCTAACTGCGTTTTAGATTGGCGAAATTCAATTACAGCATTAGAAGGTGAATGACCGTCTTTAAAAAACAAACCTGAGACCAGTAAATACTCTCCCGCTAGGCGCAAATTAGATTCACCCGTTAAAATAACCTTACCTGCCGTTTGTGCTTGCAGTGTAATCGGAGAATCTTCAGTGCCTTGACCAGAAAAAGCAATTTGAAAGTCAGTCCAAGTACCATCGGCTAAGGTAACGATGTCCCCTGCTTCTAGCTTTTTAGCGATATCTAAATAAGCTTGTGGATCTGCAACCAAGTATTCTTTAGCATTGACTAACATGCTATTTAGTCCCATATAGGTGAACACCGACATATAGACTAACCACTTTTTCTGCATCATATTGATTCATCCTCAAACTTGTTTTCAACATGCACGCACAGGCGTACACAGACTATTTCCCATCACGCTAGTTAAACAATCCACAGCATCAATGTCAAACAATTTATCGGCCTTTTTGATAATTTATTATTACCAATACACAATAAAGGTTGACCACTACGGAGAGTTGATTAATAATGAAATCACTATAAAATAGCATCATTAAATTAATTAAGTTCG
>JAQXDG010000057.1 GCA_029251505.1 Glaciecola sp.
TTTTCAAAATTTTGATGACAACACATTGAGCCAAGAGTTATTGGCTCATTTTTACCTATTTGTCATAACCTGTATTTGTCAATTTATCTTTTTTACCCTGTCGTTCGGATATTCGGTCATTCCTGGACTTACTATTTGGTATTTCCCGCTGGGCTTTCATTTCATTTTATTTCTGATATTGCCCTTGCGTTTTTGGTTAACAGCCATCTTTGCCATCGCCTTTGGAGGCGGATTTACCATGCAATATCAGGGATCAATACATTATGATATGATAAAACATTTTATGATTTCCCTGACTATTGCTATTCATACCTTACCCATTATTTATGTAGCCCGAATGAAGCGTAAACAAGACAATTTATTTACACTTAAAGCGATTGTGATTCTAGTGCTATTTGGCTTTTTAACGCGGTTAGGCAATATAGGATTTCATTTGTTATCGGACACGTCGGTGTATGACAAAGTCCTCACTGACGAGCTCTTATCTGTATTTATACAACATAATATCGCTGCATATCCTGGCATATTGTTTGCCATTTCAGTTTACCTAGTCTATGAAGGTGTTCGTCAAAAGCGTCATCACCTGCGAAACCTCTCTTGGACATTAATCAGTAAAATAGCAATGACGCTAACGCTTGCCATACTAGTGCTATTTTATCTTTCTGATTTGTCTCAAAACATACTTAAAATATTGTTGTTCTTACCTATTATATGGTGCGGTTATCGATTTACATGGCTCGGCAGTCTGTGCTGCGCCCTGTGGATAAACAGCGTGTTATTGATCGTATTATACGGTGCGGGAAATGAGTTACTGGTTTCGTTTCAACCATTTATTGTGTGTTATTTTTTAATTGGTCTAGTGACTTCTGGCTTGCAATTAGAGCATCGACGCTCACGCCAAGCCTTATCCAAAAATAAACTAGTATTAAAAGCCAAATACGCGCACCTGATTAAATCTCAACAAGAATTACAGGCCATTGCAGTGCAGATTAATAACTTACAAGAACTTGAAAAAAAACAGTTATCACAGGAACTACATGATGATGTTGGCCAGAATATTACCGCATTAAACATCTCTATTTCATTGCTCAAAAAACAACATTTATTTGCAGGACCTGAACAGAATGTGATTAATAAAATACGCGTGATATCAGATCAGATCTACTCAAACGCGTATGAATTAATGTATTGGTTACGACCTCGATCAATCGATGATTTAGGCTTAAAAGAGACATTAACCGGGCTATTCTTTGCGAGTCGATTAGAGGAGCATAATATTGAGTATCATGCAGATATTCATGAAGGCGTCAATGCCCTAGATGATGGCTTGAAAGTAGCATTATTTAGGATCGTTCAAGAATGTGTGAAAAATGTTATTCAACATAGCGCTGGGAATACATGTCATCTGACAATATCGTTTAGCGACCACAGCACCCATGTAAAATTTACAGATGCGGGTAATGGATTCCCTGAAAAAGTATTCAATCATCCTTTTACCGGTGGGTTATTTAATATTCAAAATTACATGGTGGCGTTAGGTGGCAGTATGCAGTTGACCAATAATAACGGAGCGCAAATCCATGTTCAGCTTCCAAGATAATCATCAGTCTGCGCAGGTTTTAGCTGGTGATGTGCCTACTAGTCAAGACTCAAATTCTATCTATAAACTACTGTTATGGCATTTTATCGTATTGTTCGTCGCCAGTATTGTTGACCGTATACTCCCCCTTCAAACTGCATTACCACTGCTTTCTTTGCAAGCGGTAGTAAGTTATATGATCTTAGTATTTAATCCCACCCAACGTTGGTCTGCGCTAATTATACTCATTATGCTATTTGCGCCAATGCAATTATTTAGTCACCTCCTATTAACTAGTATGACTTGGGCATTGCTAGGACAAATCTGCGTGAGCACTGTTACAGTAATAATTAGCGCGCTCATCACACAGAATTTTCTGCGCAACATTGAAATTTTCACGCTGCGCTTTATCCATGTGTTATTCAGTTGTACGGTCGTATTTACCTTGCTGTATCAATATATGACCGCAGTGGCAACCTATAGAATTGATGCTCTATATTTAAGTCATTGGCAATATTTATCAGATAATATCATTGGTCAAATTACAGGTATTGTTAGAATTTGAG
>JAQXDG010000068.1 GCA_029251505.1 Glaciecola sp.
TAATAACTATAAGAACCGGTATATGAAAATGTCCTTACCTTCACGATATATGTTAAGTCCTGTCATCTTTGCTGGCATATTTGCTGGCATAAATGCTGGCTTATTGACAGGATCCGTTGCCGGCTTGACAGCCTTTACGGCAACCGCCTCTGATACCGCTTCTCATACAGAAAAAAACAGTGTGTTTTTCACTGCCTCTCCTCACATTGACACCGATATCAACGTGCAGGGCTTTGGCGGACTGATTAATGTTCCTACCGCCAATAGCATCGGTTATGGTGAGCTGCATTGGACGTTTTCCAACTTAACCGATAATGGTGCGTATTCCAATGGCACTTCTAATGGCTTATATCAAGAGGGGAATAACTTGTCACTGACCGTGAGCCCATTTCCTGGTTTAGAGGCAACCGTCCGTAACACCGGAGGTACTTGGGATGAAGGCTCTGACTTATCTGCAAATTTTAAATACAGCCCAACATTTATTCCTAAAGAATGGTTTTCTGTGGCGTTTGGCATGCAAGATGTAGGGGGGATCACCAATCACCTAGATAGCCAGTTTGTAGTGGTTTCTAAAGATCTGGGGGATTTTCGTTTTACCGCTGGGACGGGTTCGTTTAAATCAAATCGACCACGTATCGCCAAACGCTACGAAGGCGGCTTTTATGGCGTGCAATACCAACCCTTTGAATGGTTACAGTTACAAGCTGAACACGATGGCGTCAATAACGCGATTGCAGCAACATTTAAAACACCCGCAGGCTGGATGAATAACCAAGCGCAATTATATACCTCGGTCATGACCGGTGATTATGATGCGGGTGATGGCAATGACAAAGTATTTATGCAAGTCGGCCTTAGGGTTAACTTGTTTCAAGGCACGAATACGGGCCTGAATGAGCCAAATTATAAATCCATGCAAATGCGCGATGATTTAGGTTGGTTTGTGGCAGGCGAGGGGATGCCTGGATATAGCGCTGAGCCGTTGACCTTATCGCCAACCTCGCAGCAAGCGCAACCCAAGTTTACCGACATGGTGAATCATTTAATTTCACTTGAGAACGCCTTAGCTGAACACGGTTTTGAAGATGTGTGGGTCGGGTATCAAGGTGCGCAGCTTTATGTGCGAATAGAAAACTCCTTGTATAACCGTAACAACATTGATGCCATTGGTGTGGCATTAGGCATGGTGGCTAATCTGGCACCGGCGCAAGTGAGTCACGTAGATTTTACCTTATCACGCTATGGTGTCCCGACGTTTAGGGTACAAGGCAATATCGGTCAGTTGGTGAAATTTTATCAAGGCGACATGCTTGAGCCACAACTTACTGCTGCAACCCCGCAATCACGCGACGATGTCTTAGCCAGTTGGATTGGTGGCACACAACAACCGTATTTTACGCCACGCGTTAAACTCTATCCCATCGTCCCAAATTTTATCGGTACCGAGATCGGTCAAGTCGACTTTAACTTAACCCTTAGAGCTAATGCGCACATGCCGATATGGCAAGGGGCGGAGTTATATGCTGAATATGATTTGAGTGTGGCCCGGTCTGAAGATTTTGAAGCCGGTGGGTCGTTTTGGAAATATCGTACCCAAACGGGTCTTAAATCGGTGTTTGCCCGCCAAACCATGCAGTTACCCTTTAATGTGTATGTGGCCGGTGGCGTTGGGATCGTCAAAGAACAATATAACGAAGAGCACAATGTCGCCGTACTTGAAGCTGGCTGGCAATCTAATAATGGGCGCCATCGCTTAGGCTATCATTATGCGTATTTACAAACACGCTTAGCCAGTGGCATCGACCGTCGTATTTTTACCGGATCGTATCGTTATTATATGCCTGAGTTAGATTTGAATGTCTTTATGGAAGGCGGGCAGTTTTGGGCAGGAGACAAAGGGATGACCGTTGGCTTAAGTACCAATATTGGTGATAGTGTATTACGTGTGTTTGCCAGTGAAACCGATGTCAGTATTAAAGGGATTGGTTTTACCGTGCCGTTAGGGCCACGCAAAGATATGTCACCGTCTAAATACGGTTTTCAAGCCAGAATGGCTGAGCGCTTTAATTATGGTTTAGCGACGTCTAGCTATAAGGGGACTAACCAGATTTTTGTTAACCGGGCGTATCGTCCCGCGTATATGCAACAGCTTAATGGCCGGTATTTTAACTTCGATCGCTTAGGGATTGCCTATATCAATGAAAACTTACCGCGTTTGCGTCAAGCGTATGCTGAGTTTGTGTTAGAAAAGTAATTTTTGATGGCTGTATGGTGCTTTAATCTAAGAATATTACTTAGGTTTTAGCGCTAACATTACATTGTACATCCTAATGGGCTTGGTATAATGCGTTGCATAATTTGTTCCATTAATCGTAATTGCACTGCATGAGCTTAAACCCTACAATCAGTAACCCACTTGCGTATTTAATGATGCGCAAGCAACTGGCGCCGTTGGCGAAGCTTGGTTGGGGATGTGTGTGTTTATCGGTTTATGCGAGCACGACAATATCCATCGCTCACGCCCAAGTCATCAGTCAAACTCAGATTATCACTTCGCCCAGTGCCGCGCATAATCGCGATGGGCAAATTGAATTTAGCCTTGAGGCGGATCAATGGGGTGACCATGCCCAGTTAGATTATCAAGTTACGCCCTGGTTAAATTTAGGGGTAAACTATTCAAATACCTATTCAAATAGCCTTGCTAGTTATGCCTATCATGCCAATGCACAGATTGTTAGCCAAACGGATCTGTTACCTGCGATTGCTATAGGGGTAGAAGATTTTACCGGACAAGCGAATATTCAATCTCGTTATGTGACAGCCAGTAAAAATATTGATAATTGGCGAGTGGATCTGGGTGTCGCTTCAGGTCAAGATCCTAACAGTTTAGATGGTGTATTTGCGGGCGTGCAATATACGTTAGAAGATTATCCTGTGGTGTTGCGAGCTCAGTATATTGATGATGCTCCGTTATATGGGACTAATTTAAGTACTAGTTCTAGTGTTAATTCAGGTGCTACTTCAAACTCTAGCCAAATCCAGAACCAATTTCAAAACTCATCACCTTCTCGACACAATCAATGGGCTGTCCAAGCATCATGGCAGTTTACCCCGGGTATCGCGCTCAAATTAACCCATGGCGATGACAATAGCCTTGGTTTTGGGATTACGGTTGCTTTGGACACCAAACGTCCCCCTGCGCGTTATGTGGCTCAATCGCGACCTGATTTGTCTAAGGTAGCCAAGCCTAACAAACCTGCAACGAGCCAAGGTTCCCTAGACCACACTACACCGCAATGGCAAGCTGATCTCCGTGATGCTCTGCAACACATTGATATTAGTGTGCATGGCATCGTTCAAGATGATCCACGTTTACAAATCGTCTTGAGTCAAACTGCCTATCCATACTGGCCTGATGCGATCAATCAAGCACATTCGGTGCTTTTGGAAAGTATTCCTGTAGGGATCCATCATATTGATTATGTAATAAAACTAGATGGTCATCCTGTATATCGAGTGAGCCGTGATGTGATCCGTGGTGCTGGGCTTGCTAAATTTGTGACTGAGACGCCACCGCGCGCTTTGACTCAAAAAATGCTAGACAGCTATAAGCTAGATTGGCAGCCGACCTTACCTGATATAACCTTGGGTATTGCGCATCAAGGTTGGTTAAACCCACAAAACAAAATGAGCCAATTGGTGCAAGCGCGCATTGATGTAGATTGGGAATTTGCGCCAGGTTGGTCGATGACGCAGCAGACTCAGCTTGATCTTGCCGAGCGCTGGGAGTTGAGTGACACATATTTGTCAAACCAGCAATCAGCCATGCTAACCCCTGAAATCAAGCGTTTGGTCAATAACGACGTGCATTTAAGTCAGCTCATGTTGCGTTATAAAGGGTCTAAAGTCAGTACCTTGT
>JAQXDG010000073.1 GCA_029251505.1 Glaciecola sp.
TACAGCAAAACCGTAGGGCAATATTTGAAGTTGAAGCTGCGGTGACATCCAACAGGGCTAAAGCTTATGCCGCAAGATCCAGCGTGGAAGAAAACAGAGCTGGAATTATCAACAACTATACTGCGGCCTTCATGGGCAATAGGCAGTTAGCTAACCAAAATACAGATGATGTCTTTCGAAACAGGAAAGCGATTCTCGCTAATCTAGATACGTCAACGGAAGCGGAAGAAAACTTCAAAGAGTCTATGACGAACGAAGCAAACTTAGACTTCTTAGAACACCGCTCCAAACTGAACGCTGCAGTGCTTGCGGTCAATGAAAAGATGGTCGCGGTTAACCAGATGCTAATCGAAGTCAACGACACGATTATGCAAGCTAACGAGGAAATAGTTCGATTTAATGCAAAGGAAATAGCGGCAAACAATAAACTCCTCGGTGGCAGTACAGCTATGAGTAAAGCCACGCCCGCAACCAACGCTGCACGAATTAAGAAAAATGCGGCCAGAGCAAAAACCATCAAGAGTAATGCTATCGCCAATTCAAAGAAGATGGACGCTATGGCGAGAGAAATGAAAAAGAACCGCGGTAAAATTGATAAAAACAAAGCGACAATAATGTCTAGGCGTGAGGGAATTTTGAAAAACGCAGCTGACATTACACAAAATCAGGCAAAAGTGGCCAAGATGATATCTTCCTGAGCACCAAGGCAGCACGCCTGCTGTTGCGCATCGGTAGATTGCCTTTGATCCTGTTACAACTGCTCTCCGCTAGTACGTATAGCTCCACCTGCGTCGTCAACTGACTGTTCCTTTCAGGACACTCTTTAGCGCTTGTCGTATCAACGACAGGCGTTTACCCCCCCCCGGCCCCGCTTAAACATCAACATTTGGATTCATTAGCCAAAAAATGTGTGTAACGGATGTGTGTAATTGCACAACAAATGTGTGTGCAGCGGGAGCTCCGGGACACAGAAAGCGGGTGCTTATGTGGCCTGTGAAGGACATTGAGAAAGTGGCGGAGCGGACGGGACTCGAACCCGCGACCCCCGGCGTGACAGGCCGGTATTCTAACCAACTGAACTACCGCTCCACTTTCTACATTCGCGGTAAGAAATAAAGTTATTCCCTACTGCGGGCGCAGATAATACGTTTAGACCTAGTAAAGGTCAATAGCTTTTTGTATAAAAATGTAATTTATTGATCGTTTGCCGATTAAATGCGCAAAAGTAACAATTTTCGGTCAATCAAGCCCCTCTAGCGCGGGTTCTTCTGTTTTACGCGTGGTATTTTTTTTGCTTGGAATAAAGGATTTTATCTTTAACAGCACTTTATCTTTGAAGTTAAGTGTATTATCTAACTCTAAGTCACCATCATCGAGCTGTAATGACTCCGTTTCGGATTCAAGCTCAGGTTTGGGTCGAGCTTGATAATTTAACCATAAACGAATGGCGACCATAATTACCACCCCAGCAAACAATACAAATCCATTAATAGCCAACGCTTTTTTCATTAATGCTTTATCTTGTTTTTCTTGTGCAATACGTGCCGCTTCTTCTTGGGCTAAACGAATTTGTTCGAGTTCTTCCGCCGTTGGTGGTGGCGGCACAATAATGATGGGCTCTACCGTAAATGAATACTCGGGTAAATTAATCATTACCTCTCGTCCTGTTAACGTCCGTGCAAATGCCATTGCTTTGACGCGATAGACACCCGGTGCAACGTTATCAATCCCTAAGCGTTTAGCACGCAAGGTTTGTTCATTTAACGAAAATGATTGTGAAACTCCATTGGGTAGACGCACTTCCCCATCAATTAATATGGAGGTAGGGTCAAATTTTTTGTATTTTTGTTTAAACGTCACAAAATGCATACCATCAGCCTGTTCGGACGGATCTAATGCTAAATCAAATTCAATCGGTGACGGATACACACGTATTATCGGATCGAGTTTTTCTCGAGTGTACATCGGTGTCTCTATTTTTGATAACGCTTGCCACTCGCCATCAGGGACATCTAATCTAAATTGCCCCGTAAACACACCATCTTTGGGTTTTTCATCGAGACCCAGACCATTATCTTCAAATACGGCAACGGTCTGCGCTCGAGAGCCGAAGTTATTTTCTTCCGGTTTGTTCGTACTGATTAAACTGACGCTTAACCTGATTGCTTCTGAAAACGGTGCAAAGGTCATGGGTTGTCCATCATTGAGTAAAAACGATTTCATTTTTATGATTTCCCCAGAAAACAACTCATCCGGAAGTGGATTGGAAACCAGCGCAAGATTAGATATCACCATGATCCGCGAATCATCTAATATATTACCCAATGCTTGCCAAGGACCGGCCATTGGTTTTTTGATATTGATCATGTCATAAGTTGGGCTATCAAACCACGTTACTTGTTGCCCCACCGCAGTGTATTGAAATACTTTCGAGCCATCAGGACGCACCAACACAACCGGAGCAGAATCATATTCACGAAAAAACACCATCGTGACTTCTTCTACTGCATAATCAAGTCGAAAACGATTGTCCAATAGCTTAATGTCATTGGCAAACGCATCATCAATATGAGTAAGAGGATTATTTATTTGGGCGCTATTTTGGTTGAGCTGTTGCACTTGCTCAGCAGTAAACGATTGAGCATAGGCATCATTGAAGGATGAAAGAATAAAGAGAAGTAATAACAGGCATAACGAGGTTACCCTCGCTAACGCACAAGTATAAAGGTGGGTCGTGTGTAGTTTAACTGGGTGCATATTGCCCTTTTATTGGCGATACAAGCACTTCCCTCCTGCTTGTTCGACAATGTCTAAACGTGATTCGTGATTAGCTAATTCATCGGCAGAAGCTTGAATTACCTTAAGGGATTTTTGTCGAGGTGCGAGTTTCTCAATATCATCAAAGCCCGTTGCTGACTTAGTGCCGACTTCCAGTGATAAGGCTTTTTGGCCGCCTGTCATTAATAAATAGACTTCGGCTAAAATTTCCGCATCTAATAACGCACCATGTAACTCTCGATGCGAGTTGTCAATGCCATACTCTCGACACAATGCATCTAGGTTATTACGCTGTCCGGGGCGCATTTTTTTGGCTAACACTAACGTATCGAAGACGGTACAAAACTGTTCTGTCCGACGCAAAGCCGTAGCCGGGTTAATGGCGAATTCCAAATCCATAAAACCAACGTCAAACGGTGCATTATGGATTACCAGTTCTGCCCCTTCGATAAAATCAATAAAGCCTTGAGCAATATCTTTAAATACCGGTTTGTCCGCCAGAAATTCATCGGTTATACCATGAACAGCAATAGCTTCAGGATCACTCGGTTGCATTGGGTTAATATAAACGTGGTAATGATTACCGGTTAATTTTCGATCAACAAGCTCTACACACCCTATTTCAATAATCCGATGACCTTGGGTAAAATGCTCACCCGATTCACGGCTCATACCGGTTGTTTCAGT
>JAQXDG010000079.1 GCA_029251505.1 Glaciecola sp.
AATCGTGTATAAAGGGTTGATACGTCAACCTGTGGTAACGGTTGGCCACAAATCACATGAATCTCGATGTTGCCGTTGTGAATACATTTGTCTAGCCACGCTTGCACAGCGCGAGTTAACTGCGCTATATCATGTTGTGCAAACGTGTGAGCATTGCCTGTTGGGAATTTAGCAAAAGGATGCGCGGGATTGCAGGTTTCTCTGCTAACTTCTTGAACGGCTCTAATTGCATCACTCTGGATTGCAATAAACTCTTCAGCAATCGTCACTATCTCGGTAGCAACCGCGGCAGCTGTAGCGTTAAATTGACACATAGCGTTGAGCATATTTGCGATAATAACCAATGGGTCTGAGGTGATGTGCGATACTGTAAAGAGTAGTTTTTCGGCACTGGTATGCGCATCGATTCGGAGGTGTTGTTGGGTAATGATTTGTTGTAGACCTGGTTGCTCATCAGTGCCTCGCATCAATACATGCTCGACTAAATGTGCCAGTCCAGGGATAATTTTAGGATCATCAAAATAGCCCGTGTTAATTGTAATGTTTACAATATGTTCGGGTAAATCATGTGCTAAAATGTTAACCGACCAATCATTGATTGAGTGGTTACTAATGGCTTGTGGCTGAATAATTACTATCCTAAACTACTGCTTACTACTAAACATAGCCAAAGAAAGGACTGTCGTCACTTTTTATTATTGGTTATGACATTGACCAATATGGATTAGAAAATACTTATCTACCTTAGTATATAGTATTAAAGTATGACCGTAATTTGCAGATTTACCTATTATAATGCTTTGGTCAGAAGTGAGTTATACTGAGAAATATATGAAATTATTAATAATGCGGCACGGTGAAGCTCAATTAGTGGCTGACTCAGATAGGCAGCGTCCATTGACTAAGGCCGGAATTAACCAAGTAAAGCAAACTGCAGCTTGGTTGATTGATAACCAGTTAATACCCAAACAAGGTATCGATTTTGCGTTTGTTAGCCCATACTTACGAACCCGTCAGACATTTGCAGCGTTAAATGAGCTATTACCGATTAATGATGTAGAGTACTCACAAGATATTCTGCCTAGCAGTGTGACAAGCATTGCGCATGATTATTTAGATACGAAGTTATCGTTTTTAGAACAACCTGAGTGCGTCTTACTGGTATCGCATATGCCGTTTGTGAGTTATTTTGTGGATACTATTTGTAAGCAACATCTTTCACCTCTATTTGCTACGGCTTCAGTTGTGGTAATTGAATATGACCTGAAACGTTCGCAAGGGAAATTAATAACGCATTATCAAGGAATTTAGTATTAAGGAAAATGCTTTTTGACCGATATAAATTAGGTTAAACCACAACGCAGTCAAGGATGATGGCGAAAAAAAAATCTCTACCAACCAATTTAAACGAAGCGCTGAGTTATCATTTATTCCATAATGATATTGCACCCGACGCTGAATTAAAAACATTGATGACCGACTTAAATAAGTTGGACAGACTCGTGGCTGAAGTTAAGCGTGAAATAATGCGGAACCGAAAAACTCGCGAAGAAGCGCTTAAACAAGCACAATCATTTTCTGATAGTTTGCCACCCTAATATCAATCGACGCCTCTCATGCGTCCTCGTCGCAGCGATAAGACGTATTAATCATCCGAGCGGTTAAGCGGTCGATAGTGCTGTGGCATGACTCTGACGGTTGTGATCATGTTATCACTCCATTCTACGATTTCTACCGGATAACCGGCTAAACGTAAAGAGATATTGTTTTCTGGAATATCTTGTAACTCTTCTAAAATTAATCCGTTTAATGTTTTGGGACCTTCAATCGGAAACGACCAATTCATTTCTTTGTTTAAATCGCGAATATTGGTACTGCCATCAACCAAAACACTCCCATCTTGCTGCGCATTCGTTGATTTGTGATGGTCGGGGATCATGTTAGTAGTGAAGTCACCGATGATTTCTTCTAAGATATCTTCTAACGTCACCAATCCTTGTATATCACCATATTCATCCACCACTAAACCAATGCGTTCTCGGGCTTTTTGGAACTGATACATCAATACATGTAACGATGTCGAATCGGGCGAGTAAAAAATTTCACGTACTGCGCGTAATAAGCTCGCTTTAGAAAACTCATCTTTAGATAACAAACGCAGTGCATCTCTGACGTGTACAAAGCCAACCGCGTCGTCAATTGAGTCACGATACAATAGGACGCGAGTATGTTGTGAATTGACTAGTAGGCGTTGAATATCTTTCCATTCTTGGTTGATATCAATCGCAACGATTTCATTGCGCGGGATCATGATATCTTCGGCGGTCATATTTTCTAATTCTAAAATACTGACCAACATATCTTGGTGTTCTTTGGGGATCAATGAACCGGCTTCATACACCACGGTACGTAATTCTTCAGGGCTCAATTCATCGCCTTGATTATTGGTAGGACTGATTTTAAACAAGGCTAAAAGGATATTGGTGATGCCGTTTACAAAAATTACAAATGGATACAGCACGACGCCTAGAGGTTTAAGTAGATAAGAACTCGGAAAGGCGATTTTTTCAGGATATAGCGCTGCAATCGTTTTAGGGGTGACTTCTGCAAACACTAAAATGATAAACGTTAAGGCAAAAGTGGCAATGGCAATACCAACATCGCCATATAAACGTAATCCGATAACTGTTGCGATGGCTGACGCGCCGATATTTACTAGGTTGTTACCAATCAATATAAGGCCAATCAGTCGGTCTGGGCGGTCGAGCATTTTTTGCACGCGCCGTGCCGTGCGATTTCCTTCATTATTGAGATGTTTTAGACGATATCGGTTAAGCGACATCATGCCGGTTTCAGAACTAGAGAAATAGGCAGAGCAAAGTATCAACACACCCAGAATAATAAACAAGGTGGTAGTAGAGATAGCGTCCAAAAAGAAGTTTCCTGTATGTACAAAAATAAATTCGAATCAACTAAGTTCGAACGGATATGGTTCGGATGATAGCGAATTGCACATAGGATGCAAGGTTATATTAAGATCAATTCACGCACGATGCGGGTGCCAAAGTAGCCAATCGTCAGTATAATCACACCGATACTCGTCAATGTTAAGATCATCGTCGTCGATAAACCCCACTTAGTATGGATGACCAGGAGACTAACAAACACAGCAAGCGCAATGATACTCAACACGGTTTTGTGTGCATGTTGGTGTGAGAGCATCGTATCAATCGTTAAAAAACCACTCACTAAAGCGAGAGCAAGTAAAATACTGCCCAATAGGACTAACTTCAATACCCAAGCTTCCACACCAAGTAGTGGTGGTAGGGATTGTTGGGTTAATAATAAAGGATTGTGTTTGAGCTGTTTATGGATATAGCGCATTTGTAGCGCATATAATAATGCCACCACAACACATCCATAAGCGGAAAGTGATAGCATAATATGGATAACCATTGGTGCAGCTTGGTAATCCGTTAATGTGTAAGATGATGGATTGATCAACATTAACAGTACACATACCGCAGCAAATGCGAAACTAACCGGCACTA
>JAQXDG010000100.1 GCA_029251505.1 Glaciecola sp.
GGAAGCAATTATCAATATGAACTACATTGGTACTCACAACACCGTGAACGCGTCCAATATGCCGATATTAATAGTGACGGCATTACAGATATATTTGAATTTGATGAGTCGAGTAATAAATGGCGTTACCGTTTATCATCAGGCGGCACGTTGCAGAGTTGGGTGAATATTAATCTCACACAAATAGACAATGCAAAGAGTGTGCAAATTATTGACGTCGATGCCGATGGTAATCCTGAAATCACTTATCTGGATGAAAGCCAAAGTAAATGGCGCGCATATACCTATATGGATGGTAGCTGGCATTCTCGCACCTATCAAAACTTGCCAGGTAATGTAAATCATTCAGGTACATCCACTGGCATGGCAGATTTTGATGGTAATGGTCGCGCAGACATTTACAACATGAATTCCAACTCAAATAAAATAGTCAAAGTCAGACTGTCCACGACTCCTGCTATTGCTTTTGCAGAACCAATGGATAAACTCTCGACGATTGAAAACGGGTTCGGTAACAAGACGTCGATAAAATATGCTTCCATGCTCGACTCTTCAAATGGCAGTATCGGTAACGTCTATACAAAAGGCGCGCAAATAACTGCCCCAATGGGCAATGGCTCAGCTGTCATTGCTCCCTATGGCCCTATGTATTTAGTGAAAAAAGTCTCAACCGACTCACCTGGTTACAGCGGTTCAAGTTTTCAAGCGAATAATACGGTGAGTGTAGAATATGCGTATGAAGGCCTACGGATGCAAGCAGGTGGTCGCGGCTCATTAGGCTTTAAAAAATTGACAACAAAAGACTTGCAGACAAATGTCATTACAGAAACCACATATCATCAAGAATTCCCCTATATCGGCATGCCAATTACCACACAAACTGTTCACAATGGGAATGTGATTGGGTACGCCCATAATAGCAGCTTTCAAACAATTGCTATGAAGTCAGTAGGTGGGGAGAGCAACGGTCGCTCATATTTTCCATATGTGAATATTGCAGAAGAAAACAATTATGTAGTGGATTCATCATCGCTGTTACCTAATCTGTTAGGCAACACCAAAACCATCACGACTTATGACGGTAAGTCCTCCGCTAACTCGCCACTTTATGCGGTAGTGACAAATATTGAAGTGTCTTCATACAACGATAGCAATCAACCAATAAAACGAATAACCACTGATAACAAACAATTTGATGATGATGTAAGCAAATGGTGGATAAATCGGATCAGTGAAACCGAGGTAACACATGAAATCTTTGCGCAGTCGGGCAGTCCACAAGATACAATAACAAGGACCTCCTTATTCTCGTATAACACACAAGGTATGCTGGAAACTGAATCGGTAGGAAGCACTGAAAGCGATAAGCTTACAACATTGCATTGCTATGCAGGTAACGGCATGAAGTTAGCCACAATATCACATAGCAAAGATATAGCCGCTAGCTGTGATGGCAATCGTCCTAGTGAATCATCCTTTACGCCGACATCAACATCCTCACCCACTGCCAATCTCAATGTATTTAGAGAGTCTCGTGTAAACTATAGCACGGACTATCGATATGTCGTCAACACAATAGATAGCTTGGGTCAAAACTTGACTCATGCCTCAAACCCTAACAAATGGTCACAACCGCAGACGGTAAAATATTTGACTGACTTTAATGGCAATGAGGGCAAAATCATAGAAAAACGGTTTTCTCGTTTTGGTGGTTTGTACTTTAGCCGAGATAACACCGGACAAAGTCAGCATACTGTTTCTCGCTTAGCGTCACAGTCATCGTCAATCGGGGCGCCTGCAATTGCTGAAAGTTATTATTATGTGCAGAAAAACGACGTCGCTGGCAAAACGCCCGTTTACGCCTATTTTGATAAATTGGGTCGCAAGGTAGCAACTGTACACAAAGGGTTCTCTGGTAATTACATTTATCAATATCAGCGATATGATATTGATGGTCGCGCGTATAAAAGCTCGGCCCCTAGTTTTCAATTTACTGGTGACGGCTGGACGACCAATTATTATGATGCACTTGGACGGTTAAGCCATTCTACCGATGCAAACGGCACGACCAATGCCGTCTCGCTTAGTAAGCATGGTGCGCACTCTCGTGCCACATACACAACATCTTATACCGCTCAAGGTGCTGCAAAAAGTATCGTGAAAGAAGAGTTGTACAATGTGATTGGCGACTTATTGGTCGTGGATGACGACAATAATGGGAGTTTAGATATTACTACCGATAGTTTGCGATTCACTAGAGATGCTACCGGTAACCTACTGCAAGTAATCAATGTCGATGGTCTTATTACGCAAACGATGACTTACGATAATTTTGGTCGAAAGAAAACCATGTTTGACATCAGTAAAGGCAATTGGGTATACAGCTATAATGCACTAGGCGAATTAGTTACACAGACCACTCCCACAAATGATGAAAAGTACGTTTACCGTGATATTGCTGGGCGTAAGATAGAAGAGTGGACAAAAATTGCTGACAACAACACGATTGAAAAGATAAAATATAGTTATGACGTTGGATCCGTATCGTATTTTACGCTTCAAAGCGAATTTCTCAATGTAGGTACAAGTTTACAGTTCCAAAAGCTTTACGATTACGATGTTTATAATCGACTGGATTGGGTAAAAACGAAGATTGGGGCGAGTTACTATGTTCAGCAAACGACATTTGATGAGCATGGCCGTCTCTTTCAGAAATTTGACCCACAAGTTAGCTCGCATGCCAGTCTTGACCGAAAAGGTTGTTTCGATGATAACAATAATGAAGTAGGTGATTGTCGAGGTGTTCAGTATCAATATAGTCAAGATGGCTATTTAATCAAACAAACCGAAAGTGACGAAGGCCTCGCAGCTACAGGAAATGACATCTTTTATGAAGTGCTAGCCATGAATGCACTTGGTAAAGTCACAAGCGTAAAAAAAGGTCAGCACATTACAGTTACTAACCAGTTTAACGATGCAACAGGAATGATAACTAATAACTCTGTCAGCTCGGGTAGTACCGTTATTCAGGATAATGACTATGATTTTGACGGTGTTGGCACACTTAGGCAACGTGAGCGATTTTCTTTAACATCTTCATCAGGTTTTTACTCCGAACAGTTTACATATGATGTGCAAAATCGACTCACACATATTGATAATGTGCTTGAGGCTCAATATTACGCCAATGGAAATATTAAATGGAAGCGAGCGGTCGACAACGGAACGAGTCGATATTTTTGTTACCGTAGCGAAAATCCTTACGCTGTATCAGGGCTTGGTGCAAACGGTTGTACAATAGACAGTTATGGATATGACGAAAAAGGTAATATGGAAACGGGTAAAGGACGCACCATTACTTATAGTCATTTTGATAAAGCCACTAAAATCGAAAAAGGCAGCGATTATACTGATTTTCATTACGATTCATCTCGAAATCGATATAAACGCATCGACAAAATAGGCTCTGCTACTAAAGAAACTCATTATGTTGGTAATATAGAAATCATATATACGGCGGGCGTTTCGCAAGTGCAAACTCGCCGTTATATCCCAGGAGGCGTAATCAACCAATACGGTGATAATACCCCGTCAATCAATTTCGAACTCAAAGACCATATTGGTAGCGTAAACACAATCACGGATGGTAACGGTAAGATTGTCAGTAAAACTGCGTTTGATGCATGGGGGAAGCGCTATGTTATCCCTTATTCACAATGGTCAACAATGGCCCGAAGCAAAGCGGCCACACAGGTCTTCGCTTTAAATGATTTACTTGATGTGTCTAGACGAGGCTTTACTGGGCATGAGCACGTCGAAAATATGGATATCATCCATATGAACGGTCGGATCTACGATCCAACCTTGGGCAGATTCTTGCAGGCTGATCCGCATATTCAGGCACCAACGAACAGTCAGAGCTACAACCGTTATTCGTATGTTCTAAATAACCCGCTAAGCTATACGGATCCTAGTGGTTACTTTTTCAAATCTCTCTTTAAAGCAGTGAAAAAATACTGGAAAGTGGCAGTTGCAGCAGTCGTTTCCTATTACACATTTGGTGCTGCTTCTGGGTGGGCTTCAGCATGGGCAGCGGGAGCTGGAGGATTCAGTGCTACCGCGGCGGCTACTATTGGATATGCTGTAGGTGGCGCAGCAGCGGGTTTCGTTGGAGGAGCAATTACAACTGGCTCACTCAAAGGTGCGCTTAGAGGAGCTTTCAGTGGTGCAATTATGGGTGGCATTGGTGGTTCATTAAGTGGTGTTGAAGCCTTTGTAGCGAGCGGATTAGCTGGCGGCATCATTACTGACTTAGAAGGTGGGAAATTTGGCCATGGATTTATGAGTGCAGGTATTGGGGCTGCTATGGGGGGAAGGTTTGGTAAAAACACTTATGCACAAGTAATAGGCTCAGCAGTAGTCGGCGGTACGATATCTAAACTGACTGGTGGTAAATTTGCAAATGGGGCAATTTCTGCTGCGTTTGCGGCTGCTATGAGAGCTGATTGGACATCGGACCCTGTACCCAAAAACTCTTCAGTGGCTTTTGTTGGTGGCGCAACAGACGATACTAATCCAGCCAATAAAGTCGTTAGAGGCGCATACGAACGACATAACAAATTAAATCCAAATAACCCTGCTGTTTATTTTGAGCATACCCAACACAAAGAATTGGCTTTATGGATAGACCAAACAAACGGAAATGGTACCGTTATAGCTCATAGCTACGGGGCAGACATGGCGGCGCAAGTTGTTGCGGATGGACATCGTGTTTCGAGGTTAGTCACAGTAGATCCAGTTGGTTGGTCAAGGCCTAATTTCTCAAACGTTGCTGCGA
>JAQXDG010000151.1 GCA_029251505.1 Glaciecola sp.
ATGGTGTCTATTCTTGAACCTTTCATCGATACGATTATTATTTGTACCATTACCGGTTTAGTGATCTTATCTTCAGGGGTCTGGAAAGAAAAACATCAAAACGTGTTTGATGCGTCAGATATGGTGTTTTTAGCAGGTGAATATTCGGATAAAAAAGAAGAAGATTTAACTAACCTGTATAAGTTAATCAATAATGTAGATGGCAGTACGGTCGAAAATTACAATGGTGTTTTAACAATTGTTGGCGGTAAGGCACAAAACAATACTGATTTTACGTTAATGAATGCACGTTCTATTGCTGAAAATGTCACGTACAGTGTTGGTTCTGAAGAAGATTTATTTACAGGTCGAATTGAAGTAATCAATGGCGTGCCACAAAAAGACAATTTAGTTGTCTCAGGTATGTCACTGGTGCATTCAGCTAAGTTAACGACAATCGCATTTACGCGTGGCTACTTTGGTGATTTTGGCCAGTATATCGTGTCTATCGGCTTGTTGTTATTTGCTTTCTCTACTGCCATCGCTTGGTCGTATTATGGTGATCGAGCCATGACTTATTTGTTAGGGCCAAAGTCAGTTATGCCTTATCGAGTAATCTATGTAGCGGGCTTTTTCTGGGCTGCGTTTTCAGATACCACATTGGTATGGGCATTGTCAGCGGTCTCGATTGTCGTGATGACCTTACCAAATTTGTTTGGCATTATGATGCTACGTAAAGAGATGAAAGACACGATGAATGAATATTGGAATAAAGTTAAAGATTAATTTTATTCTCAGTTTCGTGTAATATATCAACCTAGTGAGGTTCGCCTTACTAGGTTTTTTTATGCCAAAAGAATGATGATTAAATATAGGAAAGTAACCCGATGTTGATAGATTGCCCAGCGTGCAAAAAGAAAATATCTGATAAAGTCGAGGAATGTAACCATTGTGGTTTTCACGTCACAGCTGTTGATGCCGAAGCAGTATTACGTAAAGAAAAAATGGATAAATACATGCGCCAACAATCACTACAAACTCAATCGTTTATTGCTGTCTTAGTGTTCATTACTGGATTTGGTTTTATGTATTGGGGACAACCTGAAGTCGGTAGCACGCAGCATAGTATTGCGATGCTGGTATGTGTCATTGGATTTGTATGGTATATCATCAATCGGGTGCGAATATTGTTGACTAAGCGCAGTAAAGTATTCGGCTAATTTTAACAAATTTACTTAGTAAAGAGAAAAGCGCAATGAATGTAGAGCAACTTGTAAACGCGATGACCCCAGAGGTTTTTACTAACCTAAAGCAAGCTGTGGAAACGGGTAAATGGCCCAATGGCACACCTTTGACTGAAGAACAAAAAGCAAACTCATTGCAAATGGTGATGCTGTACCAAGCCAAAGTGGAACGTTCTAATGAGCATATGACCATTGGTGCTGATGGTGAAATGGTACACAAATCAAAATCAGAGTTACGTAATGAATTGCGTCAAGCTGGGCAAGCACCGATTGCTCAAGTAAAACTTACAGACTAATTTCACCTCTCAGATCTTGTCCCAATAGGGCGATTCGTTTAGCGTAGTCGTCCGTTTGTGATAACACAAAATGCAGTTTAGTTAATGCAGCCTCTACCGTCATATCATAGCCTGATAATACACCTACATCAGCCAAACGCTTGCCATTGGCATACCCATCCATATTTACTTTCCCTGACAAACACTGAGTGCAATTGAGAATTATAATGTTGCGTGCTTTCGCTTCTGCAAATGCACTGAGCATCGCTTCATTTTGGGGGGCATTGCCGACACCATAACTTAAAAGGATTAGTGCTTTGACGGGTTGGCGTAACAAATTATTAATGATGTCGACACTGATACCTGGATACAAACTCACTAAGCCAACGGGTTGAGCATCAATATTATGTAACGTAATATCAGTTGCATTATCGAGCTGAAAAGTGGGCTTGCTGGGGTTGACCAAGTTTTCAGTCGTATTAACTTGAATATTGATCCCCGCTTCAATTAAAACGGGATAGTTAGGTGATGCAAAGGCATTAAAGCCATTGGCGTTAATTTTTCGAGAACGATTGCCTCTAAAAAGCTGGTTGTTGAAAAATAACGTCACTTCAGCAATCGGATAATTGGCGGCTAAGTATAATGCATTGAGTAAGTTTACCTGGCCATCAGATCGCAGTTGGGCTAATGGTATTTGTGAGCCGGTCACTATAATCGGTTTGGTTAGTCCGTCGAACATAAACGATAATGCTGATGCGGTATATGCCATCGTATCAGTCCCATGCAAAATAATAAAACCATCATAAGCATGATAATTATCTTTAATATCTTGCGCGATCATTTGCCAATCACTAGGCTGCATGTCAGAAGAATCAAGCAAAGTCGCATATTCATGTAGCGTAAATTCGGGCATCTCATTGCGATGAAACTCAGGCATGCCTTGTAGCGTTTCACCTAGGAACCCTGATACAGGAACATAGCCATTGTCAGACGGACGCATACCTATCGTTCCACCAGTATAGGCAACATAAATGTGCTTACGTGAGAGTGAGGACGTCGAATTAGGTGCTGCAGTCATCGTATTGATAGTGATATTGGTCATTAAATTTATAATTATTTTGAAATCCGTACTGATTGTACCA
>JAQXDG010000027.1 GCA_029251505.1 Glaciecola sp.
CTCCTCGATGTAATGCTTTTTCGTTTATAGGCCATCTATGATTTTTACTATCATTGTTATTTTGATCATTGCGTTAATCATTGTCGCGATCATTATTAATGCTGTACAGCAACATAAATTAGAAGAAGAAGCGAATAAACGCAGAGAGCTTACCAAAGTCAAAAACATCATTGATGAAACTGAAAATACCTTAATGGCCTCCAGTCAGCTTCCCGTGCCTATACATATGCTCGCGATCCTTAATGGGCGGATCCATAATGCGTTGATGACTATGAGTAAACTCAACCCCAAAGCGTTTGATATTCAGCAACGCATTGAAGATGCTGCTAATAAGTCACAGATGCCAAAAAGCGACATCCCACGTTTCCCACCGGCGTTTAATTTACCCGATAACGACAAAATCATAATACAGTTCATCCAAGCTATTAAGCGTTTGCGTATGTTATTACGTGCTGAGAATACCAAAGGTCGCGTGTCGCAATATACTTATACTGGGTTAGATATTTATTTTAAAAAATTACAGTTAAAGGTGAATGTTGAAACGTTAGCAAAACGCGGACAAGCGGCAATTAACTCCAATATGCTTGGCAGTGCAAGGCAATATTATGAAAAATCCATTAAAGCCCTTGAAGCACAAAATAATCAAGATGAGTATTGCATTCAAAAATCAACCGAATACCGTGCTAAGCTGTCTGAAATTCAGCATATACTGTTATCTGAACAACAGCCTTCAATTGAATCGGAAAAAGAACATGATCCGATGGACGCACAGTTTGAAACGAAAACTAAGTGGTAACGGGACGCTCTATCATCTCCAGAAAAGCTTGGGTCGTAACAGACATATGTTGATATGGCGTACTAATAATACCCACTTTGCGCTGTAACAACGTCTCATTCAACTCCACACAACGCAATCCTAACTCTTCCATACGTTGAGATGATAGTTGCGGCACAATAGCAATACCGATTTGCTGTTTGACCAGCTGACCTAACGTACCAATTTGCGACGCCTCCGCGATGATGTGTGGCGAGATATTATAATGCTCATACACACTATCAATAAACACACGTAAATTACTATGACGGTTCATCACGACCATTGACTCATCCTGCACATCTAAAAGAGTAATACTATCGACATACCGCTCAGATAACGGATGGCTAGGATGCATGACCACAACAAATTTATCCGTAAATAAAGGCGTAAAGGTCATACCATCTTCTATCGTTGATTCAAATGAAAAGCCACATTCAACTTTACCCTGACTGACGAGTTCAACCACCCGTTCAACTACCACGTCTTCAATTTTTATTGAAATATTCGGGTAGCGCTGGTGAAATGCATACAGATATTCAGGCAAATAGCGTTCAGCAAAAGATGGCATACTTGCTATCGTTAACGAGCCTGTTTGCTTAGCAAACACCGCTTGAATTTGATTGATTGAGTCATGATATTCATCGTATAAACGCAGCGCGATTGGCAAAAATACCTCACCTTCCTTGGTCAAAGACACGCTTCTAGTCGTACGCATAAATAAAGCGCCTCCCAGTAACTCTTCACATTTTTTAATTGCAGAGGATAACGCCGGTTGCGAAATGTGCATTTTAATCGCCGCTTCTGCAAAATTATGAGATTGCGCCACAGTAATGAATGCACGTAATTGTTTAAATGACAGTGACATTAACGCCCTATTGATAAATAAAATCTATTAATATTGAATATAAATCAATTTTACAAATCATTAAACCTTTTTATACTAGAGTTGTTTACATATTCTTTCCTAATACATGGAGCTGGTGATGGCAGGTTTTGACAAAGTAGTAAATAGTTACGCAGAGGCAATGGCGGGGCTAGAAGATAATATGACAGTAATAGCTGGTGGCTTTGGTTTGTGTGGGATCCCTGAAGGGTTGATTGCGCAAATGAAATTGATGCAAACCAAAGGATTAACCATCGTATCCAATAACTGTGGTGTGGATGGATTTGGTTTGGGGATCTTACTAGAAGATAAACAAATCAAAAAAATGATTTCATCCTATGTGGGTGAAAATGCATTATTTGAACAACAGTTATTAAATGGCGAATTAGAGGTTGAGTTAACCCCACAAGGCACGTTAGCAGAAAAAATGCGTGCCGGTGGTGCCGGTATTCCTGCATTTTATACCGCGACAGGTTACGGCACCCCTGTCGGTGAAGGTAAAGAGTCTAGAGAATTTAATGGCCGCCCTTATATTTTAGAAGAATCCATTACCGGTGATTTTGCTATTATCAAAGCCTACAAAGCCGACCGTTATGGCAATTGTATTTATCGCCATACTGCCCAAAACTTCAACCCAATGGCAGCGACAGCAGGTAAGATTACGATCGTCGAGGTTGAACATATTGTTGAACCTGGCGAGCTTGAGCCTAGTCAAATCCATACCCCTGGGATCTATGTTGATAGAGTTATCCAAGGATCTTTCGAAAAACGCATTGAACGCAAAGTCGTCGCTAAATAAGGAGTCGCATAATGGCATTATCAAGAGAACAAATTGCAATGCGCGTAGCGCAAGAATTTCAAGACGGCGACTATGTAAACTTAGGTATCGGGATCCCTACCCTGGCAGCAAACTATGTCCCTGCTGATATCCAAGTGATGTTGCAATCTGAAAACGGATTACTCGGCATGGGCCCAAACCCGACAGAAGATCAGCTCGATGCGGATATGATTAATGCAGGTAAAGAAACCGTCACGGCTGTCACGGGTGCAAGTATCTTTAACTCTGCAGAAAGTTTTGCGATGATCCGTGGTGGTCATGTGGACTTTACTGTATTAGGTGCGTTTGAAGTTGACGTATCAGGAAATATTGCCTCGTGGATGATCCCTAACAAATTGATCAAGGGTATGGGCGGCGCAATGGACTTGGTAGCGGGTGCCAAAAATATTATCGTGACGATGACGCACGCGGATAAACACGGCAACTCTAAACTCTTACAACAATGTACTCTTCCCTTAACCGGCGTTAACTGCATCACGCGTATTATTACCGATTTGGCGGTATTGGAGGTTAAAAACCAAGCGTTTTATTTAAGCGAACGTGCGCCCGGTGTTAGTGTTGAGGAAATACAAGCCAAGACAGCCGGTGAACTCGTGGTGCCTGAGTATGTACCTGAAATGCAATTTTAGTTCCGCAAACTGATTACAAATAAACTGTTACAGTAAAGCGTGTCTTTGGTATAATCACAAGGTTATCCACAATAAGGCACGCTTTTGACTTTTACAGATTTAGATCTTGATCATCGTTTGATCACCTCACTAACCACCAAAAACTTTATTGAACCGACTAAGGTGCAAGCCAACACGATCCCTTATGGAATGATTGGCAAAGATATACTGTGTTGCAGTAAAACCGGTTCAGGTAAAACCTTTGCGTTTGTCCTGCCTATTTTACATCGGTTATTAAATCAAAAGTCATTTTCTAAACGTGATGCTCGAGCGCTTATTTTGGCGCCTACTCGTGAATTAGCGAAGCAAGTTTATATTGAAGTGCGTTCATTATTGTCGTCATTGTCGATCAAAGCAGAGTTAATTGTCGGTGGTGAAAACTATAACGACCAAGTCAAAGCTTTGCGTCATAATCCACAAATCATCGTAGGCACGGCCGGACGTGTTGCTGACCATTTATCAGGTCGAACATTGTTTTTAAATGGCTTAGAAATTCTAGTTTATGATGAAGCCGACCGCATGTTGGATCTCGGCTTTGCCCAAGAATTACTGGCAATTAACCAAGCTGCAGATCACCGTAAACGTCAGACTATGCTATTTTCTGCGACCCTCGATAGTCCGACGCTGACTAATTTAACTGATACCTTATTGCGTAACCCTGAAAAGATCATGCTCGATAGCAGTTTTACGATCCACAGTGATATTACCCAACAATGGTATTTTGCGGATCATATTGAACATAAACAAGCGATGTTAAGCTCCTTATTACAAACGGTTGCACACGACCAAGTTATTGTCTTTTGTGCCACCCGCGAAGATACGGTTAAACTCAGTGATATGCTCAACGCACAAGGGCTTAAGTCTGTAGCCCTAAGCGGTGATCTGTTACAGAACCAACGAGCCAGTGTCATGTCGAGTTTTATAACCGGTCAATATTCTATATTGGTGACAACCGATGTCGCCTCACGAGGATTAGATCTGCGTAATGTATCGTTAGTCATTAACTTTGATTTACCCAAATTAGCTGAAGAATACGTGCATCGTATCGGTCGTACCGGTCGTGCGGGGCAAAAAGGGTTGGCTATTGCCATCGTGGGCCCAAGAGATTGGAATGCCTTTACCCATATCCAAAAAAATGTGGGCACCGAAATTGTTATAGAATCTTATCCACTGCTTCCAGCTAAATTCACTGGTCATAAGCTTACAAACTCTAAAGCCAAAGACGCCCAAAATTCTAAGAAAAAACGTACAGTTGATACGCCTAAAGCCACGAAGAAACGAGTAGATACTACGCAAGGTAAAGATATTGGCCACGTCATGATCAAGCGTAAGCCACGTGCTGTGATTGAAGATGACGAACAAGAGTTAGATTTAAGCCAAATCCAGCAGGAAGATCCAACCAATAATGAAGAACATTAATACAGAAAAAAGCTGACAACGGATCGTATCAGCTTATTGTTAAGGAAG
>JAQXDG010000153.1 GCA_029251505.1 Glaciecola sp.
ATATCATCCCCACACTCTTGCGATATGTGGTGATAAAAATATATGATTATGTTGTGTATTTTATCATTATAAATAGCGGAAAACGGTAACAAATTTTACTTTAACAATGGAAGAACGACCCGATGAGCGAGACTACTCAAGTTCAACCTAACTACAACTATAAAGTCGTTAGGCAATTTACGGTGATGACCGTAATCTGGGGTATTGTAGGAATGTCTCTTGGTTTGCTAATTGCATGCCAATTATTTGCACCAGCACTTAATTTTGATATTCCATACTTAACCTATTCACGTTTACGCCCTTTACACACCAATGCTGTTATTTTTGCGTTTGGTGGCTGTGCTTTATTTGCCTGCTCATACTATATTGTGCAGCGAACGAGCCAGGTACGTTTGTTCTCGGATAAGTTAGCGGCATTCACCTTTTGGGGTTGGCAAGCGGTAATCGTTTCTGCTGTAATTACTTTGCCATTAGGTCTTACTTCTTCTAAAGAGTACGCAGAGCTAGAATGGCCTATCGATATTTTGATCACATTGGTTTGGGTCGCTTACATTATCAATTTCTTCGGTACTTTAGTTATCCGCAAAACATCACATATCTATGTAGCCAATTGGTTCTTGGGTGCATTTATGCTGACAGTTGCGGTACTTCACATTGGTAATTCAATGGTTATACCAGTGTCGTTCACTAAATCCTATTCATTGTATGCTGGCGCGGTTGATGCCATGATGCAATGGTGGTACGGCCACAACGCTGTAGGCTTCTTTTTGACCGCGGGTTTCTTAGGTATGATGTATTATTTCGTACCAAAACAAGCGGGTCGTCCGGTATATTCTTATCGTTTGTCTATCGTGCATTTTTGGGCATTAATATCATTGTATATTTGGGCTGGTCCACACCACCTTCATTACACTGCATTGCCTGATTGGACTCAATCATTGGGTATGGTGATGTCCATTATCTTATTTGTCCCATCTTGGGGTGGTATGATTAACGGTATAATGACGCTTTCAGGTGCATGGCATAAGCTTCGTACTGATCCTATTTTACGCTTCTTAATCGTCTCATTGTCTTTCTATGGTATGTCTACTTTTGAAGGTCCAATGATGGCAATTAAAACCGTCAACGCCCTATCCCATTATACGGATTGGACTATCGGTCACGTTCACTCTGGTGCATTAGGTTGGGTCGCGATGGTTACTATCGGTTCAGTCTATCACTTAGTGCCAATCTTATTTGGCCAACCAAAAATGTACAGCACATCATTAATTAATGTTCATTTCTGGTTAGCAACAATTGGTGTTGTATTGTATATCGTTGCAATGTGGATGTCTGGTGTTTTACAAGGTCTAATGTGGCGTGCAGTTAATGCTGACGGTACCTTAACATACAGCTTTGTTGAATCATTAGAAGCATCTAAACCATTCTATATTCTTCGTGCAATTGGTGGTGCCTTCGTTGTCGTTGGTATGCTAATTATGGCTTATAACTGCTACAAAACGATTCGTGCACCTCGGACTGAAGCAGTCTCAGATGTCACTGTAGCTACAGCATAGGAGTTAAGCATGAAAAATCCACATGAGTTTATTGAAAAGAACGTTGGTTTATTAACTGTTCTCATTTTGTTTGCTATCGCCTTAGGTGCGATGGCACAAATTACTCCGTTAATGTATCAACAACAAACCATGGAGCCAGTCAAAGGTTTAACACCATATACTGCGCTGCAAATGGAAGGTCGTGATATTTATATCCGTGAAGGTTGTGTTGGTTGTCATTCACAAATGATCCGCCCATTCCGCGCTGAAACAGAACGTTACGGTCACTACTCTGTTGCAGGTGAATCAGTATGGGAACGTCCATTTTTATGGGGTTCTAAGCGTACTGGTCCAGATTTAGCCAGAGTGGGTAATCGTTACTCTGATGAGTGGCATCGTGTGCACTTACTTAACCCGCGTAATGTTGTGCCAGAATCGAATATGCCAGGTTATCCTTGGTTAGCTGAAAACACCCTTGACGGTGAGTTAATTGAGAAAAAACTGTCATTATTCCGTGATTTTGGTGTGCCTTATACTGATGAAGATATTGCCGGCGCGAAAGCTGCTGTGCAAGGTAAAACAGAGATGCAAGCACTGATCGCTTACCTTCAATCACTTGGGACGCATTTAAAATAATGAATCAGGCAATTATCGGCAGTATATTTACTGTTATCGTTTTCATCGCCTTCATCGGTGTACTTTATTGGGCTTTTTCAAGCCGTAATAAAGCACGCTTCGATGAAGATGCAAACTTAGTGTTTGATGATGAAGAAAAAAAGATTATTAAAAATAAACAGGAGTCTTGAACATGACCACGTTTTGGACAATATGGATATCAGTAATTACGCTAGGCTCAATCGCCGGCTGTTACTTCTTACTTCGCTGGACACTAGCAAACAAAACGGGTGTTAACGTAGGCGAGTCAATGGGCCATGAGTTTGATGGGATTGTTGAAATCAATAATCAGCTACCTCGTTGGTGGACGATTATGTTTTACATGACCATCGTGTGGGGCTTAGCGTATTTAGCCCTCTACCCTGGCCTTGGTGCTTATAAAGGGTTACTCGGCTGGGAGAGCTCGAACCAAGGTATTCTTACTTTGGCAGAGTCTGAGCAAAAATTAAAAGCGTCAATTGAATCAGGTGCCTTGGTCCAGTACGACCGTGAAATCAAGTTTGCCAATGAAAAATTTGACCCTATCTTTGCTGCATATGCAAAAATCGATGTCGAAACGTTAGCTACTGATCCACAACATGCTGAAGCGCTAAAAGTCGGTCAACGTTTATTCTTACAAAACTGTGCACAGTGTCATGGGTCTGATGCGCGTGGACAAAACGGCGGCTTCCCCAACCTAACAGATGATGATTGGTTATATGGTGGTTCAGGTGCAACTATTGTGAAAACGCTACAAGGTGGTCGCAATGCGATGATGCCAGCTTGGTTAGGTGCGTTTGGTGAAGATGGTATTGCTGAAGTGGTTGAATACACATTAAGCTTATCTGGTCGCCAAGTTGATCAAGAGTTAGCAGCTAAAGGTAAAACACGTTTTATGGCATGTGCTGCATGTCATGGTATGGACGGAAAAGGCAACCAGATGATGGGTGCGCCTAATTTGACTGATAACGTGTGGTTATATGGTGGCAGTAAACGAAGTGTTACAGAAACACTCACTTACGGTCGCAATGGTGTGATGCCAGCATTTAGTAAAACACTAGGTGATGATAAAATCCATGTAGTCGCTTCATATATATATAGTTTATCTAATAAATAAACGGTTTATGCTATGCTAGAAGCCTCGTTTTTACGGGGCTTTTTAT
>JAQXDG010000185.1 GCA_029251505.1 Glaciecola sp.
CACAAGTTCAAGATGGTATCCAATCCGACATGGTCGTGACAACAGAGCAGACTGAGAGTGAAATTGAAAACGACGATATGGCAATAGAAGAAACTGAAAAAGGTTTTTTCGCTATGAACTGGTTGTGGATTGGTGCATTGGCTGGAGGTGGTATTGCATTGGCTGCATCAAGCAGCGATGATCCTATTCCTGTTCCAACATTATCATTAACCGATAGTGAAGTTGGAGGGCCTGATGCGAGTCTGACGGTAACGGGTACTGCTGATAATAATGCAACCGTAGCTGTTACGATTGGCAGCATAACAAAAAATGTGACCTCCAGTGCTGAAGGTACATATTCGGTAGTATTTAACGCGACAGATTTAGCTAATGCAGGCCAAGGAACACTATCAGTATCTGTGACTTCGAATATCAACAATGGACGTATCAGTGAGACCGCAACGGCATCGTTATTTACCGACACACTTGCTCCAACAGCACCAACGATATCGGATATCACAGCGGATAATGTTATCAATGCAAGTGAGCAATCTACAATAATTACTGGAACGGCGGAAGCCGGTTCTAGCATTACGTTGACAATTGCTGACAATATTAAAACTATTGTTGTTGCAGAGGATGGCACTTGGAGTTATGCCCTTACGGCTTCGGATATCGATGCTGTTGGACAAGGTGAAGAGATCCTATCGCTAACTGCTACAGATACGTTTGGAAATATTTCAGATGCTACCACGTTAACGATTAATGTTGACACCGTTTTACCAAACACACCCACTATATCCGATGTAACCACTGATAACGTGGTTAATAGTGCCGAACTGACGACGGTAATCACCGGAACGGCGGAAGCTGGCGCTCAAGTGGCATTATCATTGGGCGGCTCAACTAAAACGATTAGTGCTGATGCAAACGGCACTTGGACATATAGCTTAACTGCGGCAGATGTTACTGCAATGGGGGAAGGTGCTGAAACCTTATCTGCTACGGCAACCGATGCGGCAGGCAATGTCTCTGCTGCCATAACTAAAGATATTTCCGTTGATACGATAGCGCCAGCCATGCCAACGATTGCTGATGTAACAACGGATAATGTCATCAATGGTGCTGAGCAAACTGCTGCAATTACTGGCACTGCTGAAGCGAATGCGCAACTTACAATAACCGTTGCTGGCACAACAAAAACAGTCACGGCTGATGCAAACGGCACTTGGACATATAGCTTAACTGCGGCAGATGTTACTGCAATGGGGGAAGGCACTGAAACCTTATCTGCTACGGCAACCGATGCGGCAGGTAATGTCTCTGCTGCCATAACTAAAGATATTTCCGTTGATACGATAGCGCCTGATGTTCAAACCATTGCAGCAGATTCAGCTAGTCAAACCATCACCTTAACGTACAATGATGTATTAGACGCGACAAATCTTCCTGCTGCCACTAGTTTTGTGATCACGACAGCTAATGTGAGCAATGCTGTTGCAAGTGTCGCTGTCAGCGGAAATCAAGTTGTGTTAACGATGACGGATGCCTTTTCAGACGGTATAGCTGTGACTGTTAACTATACTGATGCAAGTGGCGATGAAGCCAATGCAATTCAGGATTTAGTTGGTAATGATGCGCAAAGTTTTGCAACTGGGGTCGTAGCTGATGGTTATATCCGAGGTGCAAAAATTTACTTAGACGCTAACGGTAATGGCTTAGCTGATGCAGATGAATTGCTAGCAGGCGTGACGACTGACGCTCTGGGTAATTTTGTGTTGTCTGCAAATGATAATCCTAATAATTATTCAATTATCGCTGCTGGCGGTGTTAATGTTGATACGGGCTTAGTTAACACGACACCACTTAAAGCACCTGCAGGTTCAAGTGTTATTAACCCTTTGACTACACTGATACAAACGGCTGTTGAATCAGGTGCTGCTAATTCAGTTGCAGAAGCGAAAACATTTATAAATCTTGCCCTCGGCATTGCACCTGATATCGACTTAACCACGTTTGATCCTATTTCTTCCTTGAATGATGGTGATGCTACTGCCGCTACAGCACTCGTTATCCAAAAAGCAGCGACTCAGGTTATCGCTCTTGTTCAATTAGCTTCGCAAGGTAAATCAGAAGCCGATGCGTTATCTGATTCACAAAATATATTTAAGAATATAGTGACAAATGCACAAGCTACAGTTGCAGAAAATCCCGGCCAAGCGATAGATATTGCAGATGAAACTGTAATCACTTCTATAATGGATGGCGTTGATGTTGCAGTTTCCATTGCTAGCATTGCCAGTGCTTCACAAACCTTGCAAGCTGCAATTTCATTAGCTGAGGTGTCGGTCGCGCAAGCACAGACCTTAGATAATATTGCCCCTGATGCGCCAAACGCCATTGAAATAATTGCGTTAACCCAAGATACTACTCCTGCAGTGAAGGTAAGTTTTGATACCCAAGATTTAACGGGCAAAGCTGCTGTTGCGGGCGATACTGTAACACTTACTGCAACGGGTACAGCATCGACAATCTTGTCGACTGCGACGTTAAGTGGTGCTGATATTGCTCAAGGATTTGTTGAGTTTAACTCTCAAATTCTATCTGATGATACATATACGATCACTGCTCAAATTAGTGATAAAGGTGACAATACCAGTACAGCATTGACAGCTGAAAATACGATCAAAATTGATACGACTGCGCCTAATGTTGCTTTAGTGTCAAATCAAGAAGTGGTTAATCAAACCGAGACTGCGACCATCACGTTAACATTTACCGAAGATCCTGCAGATAGTATTGCTATTGGTGATTTAACTGCAACCGGCGGAACATTGTCCGATTTTACCGGTACTGGCTTAACACGAACAGTGACGTTTACTCCTAATGCCGATGTCGAACAAAGTGGCTCGGTATCTGTAACCGCCGGCTCTTACCTTGATGCAATCAGTAATGCAGGAACCGCAGGTACAGTCGAGTTTAGTATCGATACAAAAGCTCCGAACGTGACCATCAGCACAAATGATACAGCCTTGCAATCAGGCGAAACAGCGACTATTACATTTACGTTTAGTGAAGCCCCAGGTGATAGTTTTTCTGCATCTGACATAACGGTTACTGGCGGAACTTTATCTGGATTGTCAGGTGAAGGAGCATTGCAAACTGCAACCTTCACACCTGCACTCAATAGTGAAGTGGCAGCTTCAGTTACCATTACTGCCGATGCTTACACGGATGCAGCAGGTAATAAAGGAGCTGCTGGCGTGACTCCGAGCGTGTCGATCGATACTAAGGCTGCAGCAATCACAACAGAAACATTAAGTGCAGCAGAAAACAGCACGGTAGTTGGCAGTATTGCCACGTCTGAAGAGGCGACAGTTGTATTAGGTACAGGTGATGACAGTGCGTTATTTACCC